>JAFTAC010000392.1 GCA_017458805.1 Victivallales bacterium
CACTGGCCGAGAGTATTAACTTCTCCTTTGCCGTGCGTAGCGCACAGCACAAACAAATCACTCGCCGGGAAAGCACTCCTTCAGTTTCAGAGCCGCCTCCTCGTTGCCTTTCCCTGCGGCGCGCGTCCAATAGTCTTTGGCCGCCTCTTTGTCTTTCTCCGTCCCGATGCCGTAGAAGTAGCGCATTCCAACGGCGTAGCAGGAGGCTATGTCACCGTTGTCCGCCGCATATTTATAGTACTTGAGCGCCTCCTTCTCATCGACATCCGTACCAATGCCCCCCGCATAGAAGCCAGCCAGCTGGAACTGCGCGGGCGCATAGCCTTGGTCGGCGGCGCGTTTCATATAGGTGAAGGCCTCCTTCAGGTCCTTCTTGATGCCAATGCCGTCCAAATAGGCTTCGGCCAAGCTGGCCTCGCCTATGGCGTCCCCCTGTTCGGCTGCAAGGCGGTAATACTCTGCCGCCATCACCCTGTCCATCGGGACACCATAGCCATCGCGGTAGCAGTGCCCCAGATAGACCTGCGCTGGCGCATAGCCCAGCGTGGCAGCCGCCCTGAACCAGGTTACCGCCATGTCGGTGTTTTTCGTGCAGCCCATCCCTTTCTGGTAGCAGTAGCCCAGTTTGGTCATTGCCTCGGGGTCTCCGTCCTGCGAGGCGATAATAAGCCAGTTAAGCATCTCATCGTAGTTGCGTTCCGTGCCCATGCCGCGCTGATAGCAGTCGGCCAGCTTCACCTGGGCTCGCGTGTCGCCCTTGAGCGAAGCGGCTTTCAGGTATTCGATGGCCGCCGACGGAGGCTCTGTCGTGCCAATCCCGTTCAAGATGAAGATGCCCACCTTGCGCAGGGAGGATGGGTCGCCCGCCTCTGCACGGTAGCGAAGGTAAATCATTGCCTTGTCATAGTCGCCGTTGTTTTCTGCGATGACCGCCATCTTAGCCTGTGCCTCGGGAACACCCGCATCAGCCGCCTTTTCATACCATGCAATGGCATCCTTGAGGCTCTGCGCCACCCCGAAGCCGCCGTCATAGCAGAGACCGATATTGAACATCGCGGGACCACTTCCCAAAGCGGCTGCCTTGTGGAAAAGTTCCAGCGCCTTCTTGTAGTTCTTCTTTTTCCCAACCCTGCCGTCGAAGTAGATTTTTCCCAAAGCCAACTGTGCATTGGGGTTTCCCTCTTTTGCCAGCTTCTCCAGGCGTTCCACCGAGACGGTGTCCTCCTTTTTCTTCGGCTTGACAGTCTGAGGCTTTGGGATGCCTGGCTGATGGTCCATGTCAAACGTTGGGTCCTTGAATCCGCTGTCGATTTTCTTGGTGCCCCAAGGCCACCAGCGCCAGGAGGAACACCCTGTGAGAACCAGCAGGGCCAATGTCGCTATGATTATCTTGTGCATCATTTCAATCCTATCATGCGTTTGGAATAATACCAGTTAACGCTATCTCTTATAATTTAGCCAGAAACGTTCTCTTTGCAAGTGGCAAAGCCCTATTGGGGCAGAAGGCACCTGCTCCATGGGTTGGCGGTGCTGACATAGCACACCTCCATCCCAAGCCAGTTGACGCCGTCGGCGAACTCCAGCGGATTGGCGCAGCGTATGGCGAACTCGGGGCGGTTTGCAAGCTCTTCAGAAGCATCGGGCATGGCGAAACCGATTTGATAGGAGCCGTCGGGCATGTCGGAGGGCAGCTTTGCCTTCAACTTCAGCACTTGCTGCGCACCGTGCCCTGCCCAGCGCTGGATGTCCGTGTTGAACGCCATGCGGAATGTCCCGCCTTTCCCCTTCAGCACCAGCTGCACAGGGCGTGGATTCACGGGCAACGAGAAGCCGTAGTTGCGCAGCTTGACAGTCGCAGTCAGCGTGTCGTCCTTCGGTTCGCCGACCTCCGCCGATTCCAGCACGATTCTGTAGCCCAGATGGTCGCGGATGTACTCGTAGTAGCTGCGCCAGACGTGCTTGCCCGTTTCGTCTGTGAAGTAGTCGAGCTCCATCGGCAAGTTGTTGGCACGGATGGCCATCGGGTCGATGGGCACGCGCCCCCAAACGTCCATGGAGAGGCCTGGCTTGCCCTCGAAGAGGGAGTTTCCATGCACCATGCCGAAGGTGTCGTAGTGCCAGCGGCTGAAGTGCTGCGCAGCCTCCAACGGCAGCACCATACGATACAGATCGTTCCAGAAGAGTTCGCCGTCCATGGGCAGGTAGAGCGACTCCTGGTCGAGGTAGGCGTACTCCTGTTCCTTGCTCACATAGCTGTCCCTGCGGCCAAAAGTGCCTCCGCTCGACTCATTGGCAAGGAAGCCGTCGTTGAAATGGCCGATTCTCGCCGCCATGCTCTGGGTGAAGGCCTCTTTTGCGCTAAGGGGCTCGGTCCCGCACAGGGACATTTTCAGTGCGGGGTAGCGCATCATCGTGCGCCTCTCTGGCGGCAGCACCTCCAGCACCGCGCTAAGCAGTTCGCGCCTGAAGGCCAGGTCGTCCTGGAGGAAATGGCAGCTATTGTGCCACTCGCCGAACTTGCCCACAAATCCGCATTGAAGCACATAGATGACATCCTTGTACTTCTGCAAAAGCGGTGCAACTTGCGCAAGGTGCTTCAAGGTCGTCTCCGCCGTGGGGCCTGTCAGCGTGGGAGAAAGTTCGTAGGCGAAGCGCAGCAACGCCTTCACACCGCTTTCGCGCAGCTTGAGGAAGAACCCCTCGATGTCGTCTAGCTTCTCCTGAGGCAAATCCCGCCCATCGTCGTACTTCATCAGGAAGCAGTAGCTCTGCATAACCGTTACGCCGTCATACGACAGAAAGTCCAGCTCGTCGCGCCACTGCGCATGACTGAACTCCACGGCATCCAAGCGGTTCCCGCGAATCAGATGCGGCACGCCTGCTATCTCCTTGTTCTGGTACACGGGTATCTCCGACCGCCCGTCCAGCTTGTACTGCTTGCTATGGCATGAGCAGGTGCCCGCGATTTCACCAGGGATCAGGCTGAAGTACATCTCCGTGCGAAAACCGCGCTCGGGGTTGCGCAACCCCATGCGCCCGTGCAGATCATCGGGGCGAAGCCCTCTGAATACTTTTTTCATTATTCTTTGCTCCTAAAAACGTTATGGAACGAATCCTTTCTTGATGTAGCTCTCCATCCGCTTCTCCTTGGGCCACTTCTTGTAGGCGAGGCTGAAAATGCGCTGCGCCTCGTTGCGGCGCTTCATCGTCTCCGCGCAGTCGATGTAGCTGTAATAGAGTGAGATGACGTCGCTGTTCGGGTACTCGTCGAAAAGCTCCCGCAGCATCTCAAGGACCAGCTGGCGCGCCTGGCGCACCGCCGCTTCGTTCCCATAGACGTACTGCACGGTGACGAGGCGGTCAACTTCTGACCACAGGCGGTTTGCGTTCTCCTTGGCACGCTTGCTAAGAATCAGCCTCACTCCAGTCTTATAGACATTGACGGCGTTCTGAAGTTCCCCGTCCTGTGCTAGATGGTGTCCTAAATCGGCGTAATGGAGCAGGTTGTTTGGCTCGCTTTGCAGCTTGTTTCGGTAGAAGACCACCATCGTGCTGGGCAGCTTCACATCGACAGTTCGAACTGTCTCATCAGCCTTCCATTCCACCTGCTCGACCACCATCTCCCTATCTGCCTTCTTGAAGGTCAGCTCGTAGTTGTGAGGTGTAAGGCCACGCAGCTCCAGGGGGGTGTTGCCCTTGCTCTCGCCGTCCAGAAACACCTCTGCACCCGTCGGCGTGGAGGTGCAAAAAATCGTGCAGCTTGCCATGGGAACAGGCTTCAGCATGACGGTTGCGACAAGACGTTTGCCATCCTGCTCAAAGGCAAGCGGCTTTGTTTCTGATATTTCCAGCGTTGCATCTTCGCAGCCTGGATGTCGTATGGTGTAGCTCCCGTTTGCTGGTACAGGCATTGGTGTCTTGCCGACCAGCTCGTCAAGACTGTTCCATACCCCAGCTCCGCTGGGGGTGCTCTCCAGATAACGCTTAGCCTC
>JAFTAC010000393.1 GCA_017458805.1 Victivallales bacterium
TCTTCTGCCGTGATTCCCAGGAAAGCTACTACCACGGCTTCCTCACGGGGCTGTTGGCGGCAGCACGTGACAAATACCGCGCAGTATCCAACATGGAGCTGGGTGAAGGCTACCCCGACATCCAGATCGGGGCACTCGACTACTCCACCATCGCCGTCCTTGAAGTCAAGCATACGTCCGACGAGGCAAAGCTCACCGCTGTCCTGGACGAAGCAGAGAAGCAGTTCCGTTCACGCCGCTATGACAAGCCACGTCAACGCTATGGTACATTCCACGGCTATGCCGTCGCATTTTACCGCAAACAGTGTCTGGTCAGAGCACTTGAATAGAACGGGACTCCCCCTACTCTTTCGCCATCGGCACGAGTACTTTGGGAGCGTTCCTGTTCTGTACTGTCTCGGAATCATCATGCAAGGCGGATATTCTGAAACCAGTTACCTCCGCCTCGTCTTTTTCCAGCTTGACCTTGAGCGTGCCTGTTTCTAGCGCGAATGGCTTCTGGTGGATGCTGTCTAGAAGGTCGTTGGAGACCTCCGTGAGCGATTCGGGGAGGTGTCCATTGCGGTGCCTGTATTCCACCACCTGCCATGCGAGAGCCGCCAAGCGTCTGGCGTCCTTGGTCATGTCCGCCTTGCGGATGACTTGCGCCAACGCGGGGAGAAGCGCAGCCGACAAAAAAACACCTTGTTGCCTTATCCCAGCAAGAGCAGCGTCAGCCGTCTGGTCAATTGCACTATAGTCGTGCTTGTCTCCCAACAAGAACTCAATGGCCTTCTGAAAATAGTGCAAGGCAAATGAGTAGTCATCTTCAAAAAGCATCCTGAGGAAGCCAACCGATAAAAACGGAGGGAATCTTTCCGTGCCGAACAACTCGCCAAATGCTCCTGCATGATCAAAAAGATACAAGACGGTATCCTGGAAGAAGCAGGCTTCGTCGCCCATGGCGTAGGCAAAATGTCTAGACCAGTCAACAGGCGGGCCGAGGAGTTCCTCCCACTCGTCTTGCGTGTAACGATTCTGGCCAAGCGTATTGCACAGAGCACGAATCCGCATGTTCTCTACTGCAACAGCCACCAGCCTCTCGATGAGCGTACTGCCATGAAGGGGCACTTCCCTAAGGGCAACCATCTCGCTGTTGTTCCGTCGCACCAGCTCTTTATCCTGCGGGTGAGCCATGATTTCCATGGCAAGAAACTTACCAGAATCCCTGAAGCGGGCAAGATCGGGCATGGGAACTCCACAAAGATACTCATTGCCCCAATCCAAAGAACGCGCCACCTTCGTGATTTTCTGCGAAGCAAAACGATGGACGGTTTCAGGATAGTATGGGGCAGATGCGATATACTCCTGCAGAAAAGCTGTCTTAGCTTCTGGTGAAAGTGTTTGATAATCAACAATATTCATCTCTTTTCTAAAGGCATTTGCCTCCGCAAAGCTCGCCAGCAGTTCCTCGTCAAGGTGGCTGCCGCTTTCAAAACGCTCCTTGAAAGCCTCCCGTTCGATGGAACGCCCCAGCAA
>JAFTAC010000394.1 GCA_017458805.1 Victivallales bacterium
AGTATGTTAATGTATGAAGCGTAAATGGAGATGATTTTGAAGGCGAGGAAGAGTGCGATGACGAGATAGACGGCGACGGGGAGGAGTTTGGAGAAGATGGTGATGCGGTGGCCGTACTCCTCTTGGTAGAGGTCCGCCAGCCTGATGCACTGTTCGGGGAGAGTGCCTGTTTCTTCCCCCATCTTGATGAACGGGAGGAGGTTGGAGTTTTTTTCGCGTGGGGTCATCTGCGTTGCGAATGCCTGCGCAAAGGTGCATCCCTGTTCGTTGATGATTTGTGCGACTTGCAGGTAGTGGTTACGGAACTGTTCATTGACACAGACGTTGCAGGAGAGGCGCAAGGCGTTGTATATGCCCATGCCCGCATTTAGGCACATCCCCATGGCACGCATGAAATAGGCTGTTTCGGATGCAAACTGGAGTTTGCCGAAGAAGGGCAGATTGTCCAGAATGGCTCCCGTCAAGGCATTGCGGCGCAGGATAGGCGAGCAGATTTTCCACAGGAAGAAGATGACGATGGGGACGGCCCACCAAAGAAGCAGCTTGGCGACGCTTAAGCCGACGCCCGCCATCTGGTTGCTGACCACTTCGATGATGCAGAGAAGCGGTCCGGCAACGTAATAGACCAGCAGAGGATAGACCAGGCCGATTATGATGTTCTTCTCGATGCGGTTCTTGTTCTCAAACCATTCCGCCAGAGTGCGAAGCACTTGCGGCATCATGCCACTGTGTTCGCCAACCGAAACCAGCATGCACTCGAAGTGGGTGAAAATCGAGTGTTCCGCCATGGCACTGGAGAGGTTGTGCCCAGCGTCAAGCGCCGTGTAAAGCGCAGGGGTGATGCCTTTGAAGCGACTTGGAAACTCTTGTCTCATGGCAGAGACAAGCGAGGCTCCCGCGTCAAGCATATTGGCGATGGAGTAGTAGAACAGACTTTTGTCTCGGCTTAATCCCATAGCTCAAATGGAGGGCATCTCCTGCCATAAGTCATTGATTTCAAGTAGGGTCATAAAACGGCAATCAAGACTGTGGCCAGCCTTGTAGGAGGTGACATGCCCTGCAAGTCGCCCCTTGTCAAAGAGGGAAAGGGCGGCCACCAGGTCGAGGCAAGCGCGGTGCCATACGGCCTCCAGGGACTTGCCGTCGTGGATCATAGTCGGCTTGTTGTAGTACTGTCGTTTTCCCGCGATGAGGATGTTCTGGTTGGTGTAGCCCAGGTTGCGGAAGTCGGCGAGAAGCTTGCCAATCGTGCGCACGAGGAAAATCTCCCATCGGGAGCAGTTGGTTCTGGCGTGTGCACCGTGGGTGAAACTTTGCGGGGTCAGGTCGAACTGGATGCGCTGCTTGCCTATGGCGTTTGGGAAGTCGATGGCAACATCAAGGGAAAGGCGCCGATCGCCCGATTGGGCTGGCTCAAAGCGCAAAAATGAGCCGTGCGGACCAAGCAGTACCACATCCTCCTTGACTGTGAAGTATTTCAAGGGGCGCGATTCATCGCGCACGATGCCCGCCTGTCCAATGGCCTCGATGATAGGCATGCTTCCAACATCGTAAAGGGGCGGGTCGCCGTTTGAGCTGCCGACGACAATGTTGTCCAGCCCAAGCCCCAGACGACACGCAATGATGTGTTCGGTCATTCGCATGTAGTTGGAAGCCGCACCGCTGCGGAGGACGATGCTCCGCTGGGCTGTCCAGACATTGGCGGGAGAGACCCGCACGGGGAGCTGTTCTGGCTGGTCTTGCCTGTTGAAAAACCACCCGTTCTTGCAGGGGGAAAAGGTGAGGGTGGTTTTCCGACCTTTGCTGTAGGTGCCTGGACCATCAATGGAGAAGGCGGATTTCAGCGTGGTCTCGTACTTGTCGGGCTGCCACACATCGGGGGCCGCAAAGAGCATGTCCACCTTCTGGCGGCCTAACGCCTCCAGAAGGGGAGCTAGCTCTTTCTCTGTGCCTGACAGGTATTTCACAAATGGTTCAACAGTGATTGACACTTAAGACGTGACTACGTTACGCGGCCCGACGGCGTGGGCGCCGTCGCTAC
>JAFTAC010000395.1 GCA_017458805.1 Victivallales bacterium
GCTTGCGCTTGCGCCACAGGACAGGGCGGGCTGCGCAAGCTTCGGGGGTCTGTCCTGTGCCCGAAGCGCAAGCTTCGGGTAAAAAGACTTGACAGATTGACAATTACCGCTATATTTGAAGAAAAAACAACAAGCAGTACACAAAAAAGAAGCATCCCATGAAGACAGTATTCACAAGCTATCCCCAGTCGATCGTACCAAGAATGCCCTCCCATTTGCAGCTACTGTTAGCACTTTTCCTGCTGGCGTGTGCTGGTTGTCGCCACGTCGCGCCTGCACAGCCAGAAGCGTCCTTGCAAAGAGGAGCAACAACGGTTGAGCAGCAATCGCAAGCCGAAAGTCCGTCGCCGCAAACGGTGTCAACCGTCTCCTCGCCAGTGGAAGCCCCCATGAAGGTCGGTTTTTTTGTGGGAAACGGCAGTCGCGGTAGCGGCGTCTTTCTTCTGGGGCAGATGCTCTCCCACTCTCCACAGGTGAATTATACGCTTCTTGACGGCCAGGACCTGCGTGATGGGAAGCTGGATGGGCTGCAGCTCCTTCTTATTCCTGGCGGTTCCAGTGCTTTGCAATACAAGGACATGCAGGAGGAAGGAGCCGAGGCCGTGCGTAAGTTTGTCGCCTCTGGCGGCTCCTATTTCGGCGTGTGCGCGGGCTTCCACTGCGCACTGAACCGTGACGAGCGCATCAAGCTGCTACCCTATACTTGGTACTTTGGCGGTGATGGTCTGCGTGCCATTCTGATGGTTGAACTCAACGAAAAGGCCGCCGAGCGGATTCAGGTGCCAGCAGGACGTTACAAGGTGCGCTACTCGCGTGGGCCCATCTCCAAGCGCTGCGAACAGCCAGGCACGGGCTGGGCGGAAGAACTGGGCTATTATCGTGATGAAATGCCAGAGACGAAAATCTCCTTCGGCGGCGCTCCAGCCATGCTCTATGGCGAATATGGCAAAGGCAAGGTCATCGCCACCAGTTTCCATCCAGAGTTTCTTCCCGAAACACGTCCGATTGCCCTTGGTTGCGTTTATGCCGTCACAGGACGTAAAATCACCCCTGTCACCCCGAAGAAGGAATCAAACGCCATGCACGTCGCCTACCTGACGAATGGCATGCCAGGCAAAGAGTGGGTGGAGCATTGTCTGGCGCTTGACAAGGATTCTCGCATCAACGTTCAGCTGGCCAGTTCCATCACCACCGACCTTCTCGGAAAGGTCGATGTCATCATCTGCCCAAGCAAAGTCTCTGACACCAACAAAGCCATCTTGGGCAAAGAGCAGAATGCCGAATCCCTCAAGGAGTTTGTGGAGAAAGGCGGACGGCTGCTGGTCACCAAGGCAGGCCTTCCCTTTGCGCCCAAGCATGATAATGTTCGGGAAATACCTGTAAACGCAGATGGAAAGACACTGTGCGATTTGGTTGGCAACACCTCAACGCACAAATAAACGCTCAACGGCAACGACCATGAATGAAGCCTGCTTTGAGAGGCCAGAAGCCAGTTCCTTGACTGTGACCGTCACCTGCCCAAGCCTGAGATTGCTTGCGATTGTCTCGTGTATCACCAGACGGCCATTCTGCGCCGCATAGAACCCGCTGCCAGGAAGTGAGAGGCCGTTGCAACTTTTGATTGTAACCTCCAGGGGAATGGTGGCATTGACAGGATGTCCCTTGGTATCCAGTACGGCACATTCGATGGTGAATGGGCTCTCCAAGGGGACTGGCTTGTTGGGAACGTTCAACGTGATATCGGCGATGCTCTGCTTTTTCAGCAGGAGCAGCATCCGTCCGTCAGTGGAAGCCAAATCGACATCGAAGGAGATGCCATTGCTTGTCTTGACAAACTCCAGCGGTGCGTGCTTGACTAGGTCGTAGGCTGCCTTTACAGGATGGCGCACGGTCACGGTGCCTTTTGTCTGCACACCCTTTTCCATCACTCGCTTCCATGGGCCGAGATAATCGCCGAAGACGCGCTTGTCGTTGACACTGACGAGGTAGTCGGCATCATCCGTGCCACGACGGCGTAGGATGATGTCCTGGTCGGTGGCGGAAACGGGCGAATCGTAGTGCCCCTTCAGGGCGTTTGCAATCTCCAAGCCCAGCTTCTGGAGGGCAGCTTTGGTCTCCTGTGGGTTCTGGGTGCGCTTGACGGAGGAGATTCGCAGGTCAGGCATCAGGGCGGGCAGCGTGAACTCGTCGCCGATGAGGAGAATGCCCTTTTTCTGCAACTCTTGCAGCTTTCGCAGAACATCTTCGCTCAGAACCTCGCAGCCTGGTAGCAGAATGACCTTCACGTTCTCCATCTTTTTGCCAGTCAGCAGATGGTTTTCGTAGATGACGGAGGGCTGGATGTGCGCCCACTGGAGGGCCAGATGCAAATCTGCCACCCAGCCCTTGCTCCAGCCTGACGTGGCATGTTCTGGAGCGTAGATGGAGGATGTAAAACTCTCCAGTATGGCGACTTCAGGCAGACGCTCGGGGATGAGCTTGATGACGGGGCCAAGGGGCTTCAGTACGTTGAAGGCCATCTCCTTGAAGACGAACTTGGTGTCAGGATTCGTGTAACGGTAGCTGGAGTTTGGTTCATCGGGGAAGAGGCAGCCGCTTCCGTGGAACATCAGGCACTGGACGCGGTGGGAGATGTCGCACCAGAGGGCTTCGCGCAGACAGTCTGGCGGGATGGTGATATACTGTCCATTGGGTTCCCGCGCCACCCAGTCAGGCATGTTCTCGGGCTTCTCGCCGATGGGGGCTGTTTGGTTTCGGTACCATATAATCTGCGTCTCCTTGAAAATCTCCTGGTGCTCGTGCTCGTCTGCCATGGCGCGAAGCTCATCGAAGGCCTGGTTGATTTTGATGGGGTCGGGGTTGGTGTAGGTCCACTGCGAGATGGTATCGGTGCGTCCGCCAGAGCCCCATTGCGGTGGATTGCGCACGGCTGGCTCGAAGAAGGTCGTGTGGTGGTGGGTGAGGTATTTGTGCGTGATGTCGCTTACGAGGGAGTGGACGTTGTTCCAGCCGTCACCGTTTCCCCAGAGCCAGCGGTAGTAGGTCAGCAACCTGTCGTTTTCAGGCAGAACGTGGTCCCATGGGAAGCTGGGGTTCCCTTTGTAGGATTCAGGGTATTTGCCAGTCACCTCCATGGGGACTGGGTAGCCTGCAAACTTCTTGAAATTCTCCTCTTCTGCGCCTCCGAATGCAGGCTGCATGCTGTCGCGCACCTCGGAGTTGATGACCGCCAGGTCCCAGCCAGGGTGCTCGCCAATGGCCTGGGCAGACTGCTCCGTCAACTTGCAGATTTCGCTGACCAGCTCGGGATTGCTTACATCCAGCGGGTTGTTCGGGTATGGCTCTCCATTGCGGTTCTTCCGCAGGAACTTTTCATCGTCTTTGCCTTTTCCGAAGAAGGAGACAGGTCGCACGTAGAAGACCTGGTAGAGCCCCTGGGCAAGGGCAGTGTCCAGCCCTTCAATCATGCGAATCTTGTAGTCGTTGCTGATGCCGTTGCGTGCTGGAACAAGGCTGCCCGTGGTGCGAAGATGGGTGAAGCCGAACTCCTTTATCTTCTTGGGGTCTCCCCAGCCCGTCAGCGCCACTGGGAGGAAATCGCCATACTTGGGGGCGATGGTGTATGTCAACGTGTTCTTGCAGAGTTCGCGACCATCTGCTGAACGCAAGGTTGCTTTGATTTCATAGCTGTTAGGCAGCAGGAGTGTATCGAGAGGCAACTCTCGCTCCAGTGTCTCCCCCTTCTTCAGTTCGTTGATTGGCTGCTTGACTGGTTCGTTGTTATTCCACAACACCAGTTCTGCGTCTTTCAAATCTTCGACAGAGTTGTTGAAGACGACGTAGTGGAGAGCCGCCTTTTCCTCACCTCGCTCAAAGACCTTGCGATGCAAGGCATTGTCAAAGACGATGAACGGAACGGGACGCTCCTTGTAGATGGCTAGACGCGCAATTCCCTTGCCGAAATGGCAGCAGGTGGAGGCATACCGATCGCCGATGCACGCTGGGTATTTCGCAGGCGCGATGCTGCCAAGCACTGTCTTCCCCTTGCCGGCATCCTGTCCATTGACGAAAAACTGCATGCTTCCAAGGCTGGTGAAAACCATCCGCATGGAATGGCGTTTGTTTTTCTCAAGCTTGACTGTTTTTCCCGTAATCTGGCTTCCCGCATTTCCGAAACCGAAGGAGGCGTATGGGATGTATTGGTCGTTTCCCACTGTCCGCAGGCCCAGCATGAAACCGCCCATGTACTTCGAGTTGGGTTCGCTATAGGAGTACTTGTTGTCAAAGAACATCTTGTAGTGAACAGCCTTCACGTCATCCACCTCGAACTCTACTTCCACGCTGAAAGGCCCCTGGATGTCCAGTTCCGGATGAATCTTGTCAGTCATGGCGCCACCAGGCACGTGCAGCTCCGTTGGCTGCGAAACAAGAAGCCCGTTCTCCACCTTGGCGCCCTTGCGGAGCTTCAGAGAAAAAGGACTCGCCGTCAGCACGTCGGGCTTCGAGAAATTCCACTCAACCAAGAGCTTGGGGTATTCATCGGAAAAGGCACAGAGGGTGGCCAGCAGGGCAATGGTGATAATTGTTCCGTATTTCATAGTATCATCCCCC
>JAFTAC010000396.1 GCA_017458805.1 Victivallales bacterium
AAACAGATAAACGTGTCGCATTAACAATGGTATAGCTATGGGAAAGACGATAAACAGACAAAAGTCCCCCAAGGGGCAAAACGCCGACAAGAGGGATAAACTGCCGTTTCTGGCCTATCGTTCATTCCTCGCGCCAATCAACGCCATCTCGAAATTTGCCGCCAAGGGATACGACACACTGTGTGCATTTCCTGCACACACGATGAACTCTAGGGGCACTCCATACAGTTCATATCCTCCAGTTTGGAAATGGTTAGACCGTCTTGATTTCAATCCGTTCGACCAGATGGTCCATGATTTCTCACAGGCGATGCCAGACGCAAAGTTTCTCTGCATGATTGACATGAATTCGCCAGTCTGGCTAGAGCATTACATGCAATCCAAATGTTGTGACACCTTCAACAATCTTGGCAAGGCCGTACACAATCCATTCTGGCTTGAAGCTGTCGAACGATATCTCCAGGACTTTCTCCACTATGCAGATGAACACTACGGCGAACGGATTCAGGCTTATATCCTCGCCTGCGGCGCGACCGACGAATGGTATGACTATTCTCTCGGAGGCGACGACCAACACCGTCGGGACGCATGGCGCACTTGGTGCAGCAAAAACTCCCGGCCCGACCCTATCGACATTCCGCCAATATCGGTGCGCGAGCATTGTTCCCATGACGACTTTCTGCGCGATCCGTCCGAAGACAAAGTGGCGGTGGACTACTGGCGGTTCTGCAATCAATCCATAGCCGACACCATTCTCAGATTCGCGGACATCGCCCGAAAAAACATTAAAAACGACGCACTTATCGGCTGTTTCTACGGTTATATTCTGGAAAAATCGGGCAACACGTTGGTATCATGCGGACACCTGGAATATGAACGTGTTCTGGATTCTCCGAACATAGATTTTCTGATTTCGCCAGGGACCTATAGGGATTCACGGAGAATAGGCGGCGGTTCAGGGTTTCTGATTCCGCACGGCTCAGCCGCCGTCCGCGGCAAACGTCTGTTCCATGAATGCGACCAGCGGACACACACCTACAATCCCTATCTGACGCCTGACATCACACTGTTCCTCAACACCGCCTGGCCAGATGAGGCCTCAACTGTGGCGGGACTCAAACGCGAGGCCGCGCTTGGACTCATCAACCGCACACACCTCTGGTGGTTCGACATGTGGGGCGACTTTTATCAGGGGGAGGCGGTCATGAACACTCTCGGGCAAATCCGCCAAATCTGGTCAGAACATGCGGGTTCTCAGGCAAAAGACCTCTGCGAAATCGCCATGATCGTCGATCCCGACAGCACTTATTATCTCAACCAAAACCACCCTGACATTCCTGAAATCAATCCCAACACCCGTCAAAAACTAAACCAAATCGGTGCTCCCTTTGAAGTCTATTCCTTCAATGACATTCCGAAAATCAAAAACTTCTCGCAATACCGCCTGGTGATATTCACATCGCTTTTCCATCTGACTCCCGACAAGAAAAAAGTGCTGAGGCAATATGTTCTGAAAGATGACCGAACAGTTCTATGGCTTGGCCCCGCAGGCATCATCGACAACGAAGAATACAATCCAGAAAACACACGCAGACTGACTGGAATCGCCCCTGATTCGGCAGAAATGGCATCGTGTCAGCACAAGAACTGGAAATCGGTCTATTGCCGCGACTACAGGAAAGTCACAACAGCTGTTCTGAAGCGGCTCGCAGAAGCGGCGAAGGTGTTTCTTTACACGAAGAGAGAATGGCCCGTCTTTGCAGAGGGTTCGCTTCTGGCAATCCACACGGCCACAGGTGGCCTAGAGACAATCCGTGTCCCGCAGAATTCAGGCACGGCGACGGAACTCTTCTCTGGCAAAGAGACCGCCATCAAAGACGGCAAATTCCAATATCGTTTCAGGACTCCAGACACCGCGCTGTTCGAATTGTCAAAGCGTTAAGTCGCCATATAATCCAATTATTCTTTAAGTGCCTTGACGGGGATCATCATGGCGCGTTCAAAGAAGACGCCGTTCTCCTTTTGGGAGTCCTTGTTGTATGCTGGCCCCTGGAATTTGATGGAGACCCAGAAGTCATACAGGTTCGGATTGTCCTCGCCCTCCAATCCGTCCGAGACGATGAAGAAGCCCTTGAGGTTGAAGCCCGCATGCCAGTCCAGCGCGTAGAAAATGCTTGAGGGTCCCATTGAGAAGCGAACCGTTTTATACCAGTGGTATTTTTCATCGGACGGCGCGGTGATGTGCATACCAGTCCCCTTCTTCCACTGGTTGTCATAGACGCCGCAGGAAATCTCCTTCGTAAACTTATCTGGATTTGGATGCGTCCACATCAGAACCCTCCTGTAGCTGGAGTCTGGATCCTTGACATAGCGTCCGTTACGTCCTCCTGAATTCTGCCTTGAGGGGCCAAGGAAGCGTATGGTTCCAGGTGGAAGTTCTTTGAGTTCATCGGGAATGTCCGTGAAGACAAGCATGCTCTCCTCAATAGGAATGCGTATGTCATTCTCGACCTTTTTCAGTCGGTCCGGCATCAATCCATACGCCCTAAGCACCTTAAGACGGTTCTCCAACAGGTTAGAGGCCAGTGCTTTGCGTTCCTCCGCAAATTTAGGATAAGCCTGCAGCATCTTTGTGAGAGCATTGTCGAGCACATTCCTCTCCCAAAGGATGCGCAACGCGATTTCTTCATCCTTATTCTTTTCCATAGCCTTCTGGACCATCTCGCGTCCCTGCCGCAGGAAATCCAACGAGAAATGTTTGAGTTCACGACGATGCCACGCCCCCATGTCCTCCGTTGGATTGTCATTCTGAGCTTTTCGCAGGAAATCCAGATAGGCGTGCATCTCATTGTGCGCCGTCCCGAAATATCCGCGGCAAAAGACGTCAATCAGCTTTTCAAGGTCCTGTTCTGGATTGAAATACATCTGCGCCACAACGAAGTCCTTAAGATACTCGAAGGCGCTTGGATTGCCCACATGCAGTTCAGACTCCATGAAAATCCACTTGACATTGTTGTCACGGAAGAGGCGGACGTCGGAGGCAATCGCGTCAACTGGCACCACAGGTTCGCTCCCTGATTGCAGGATGTAGTCCCATATCATCATGTTTTTGGCGATTATGCTCCAGGCCTCGACCAGTTCCTTGCGCTTCTGGTTGATTGGATGCGTCAGTGGCAGTGTGTGATTGCTCTGCGAATAGAGGTCGCAGAGCTGGACAAGCACATTGTCGTCGGCCACGATTCCAGTCGGCAGCTTTTCAGTGTTCACGTATGCGAAAGTGCGGATGAGGACATCCGGATAGCTCTTTTTGACCGTCGCCGCCACTTTGTTCACGAACCAGAGAAGCAGACCTGAATCCACATCTCCGTATTGTCTGATGATTTTTTTGCATTCGGGGCAAAAGCAAAGATAGCTGGCATTGTCCTGCTGGGAGAAATCATAGACTCTTGGACTGTGGTCGCCATGTTTGGCACGGTCTTTGGCAATTGCATCCAGAAGGGTGTCGGTCACGATCTTCTCGACGTCGGGATTGGAGAGACAGAGCTGTCCTCCTGCGTCCTTCCGCATGTTCCTGATTCCGGAACCGTCCATTGAAAAATACTCCGGATGTTCTTTTCCGTATTGTTCAGGGGAGATGTAGTCATAGAAGGTGTGGCAGTCCTTCGCCGCAGTGTAGGAGACATTGTATCTCGGGTCGGTGTAGGGGAAAAAGACGGTGGGATAGCGTGCGAGCCTATTGCGGTACTCGAAACTGCTCCATTTCTTGCGTGTCTCATTGGTCGTATAAACTTGACCGTTGTGGTAGAGAGCACGTTTGAGGATGGCTGGATGCATGGTGATGTCCATTTCTCCGAAGGAGAGCGACTGGTCGCTTGGCGCATACGTTACGCAAGGTGCCACAGTCCAGACATCGCAGTAACGCTGAAGAAACTCGTAAACGCCGTACAACGTTCCTATCGGCGAACCGCCGATGATGCGGATCGCATCCTTTTCCCTTACAATGCGGAATGACTGCCAGCCAAGCGCCGAATCAATCTTGTCCAGAAGAATCACGGGACTGGACGAAAGAACGCTGTCTTTGACGATGGGAAGCTTTTTCCCTATGCGGAGAGCAAGCAACTCCTGTAGTTCCGACGCGCAGTAGTCCGACGTCTCGCTGTTCTCCCCGCCCGTCGCAATGTTCCATTCCTCCGCTGGAATATTCGCCACGCCTGCATGAAGAGCACACGACAGCAGACACGCCAAAACGACATAGCGCAAAAAACGTTTTAATTCCTTATTCATTCTCATCCCCTTTTCTTAAACACGATTGTCCAATAAAAAACTGACCATCATACAAAATGCCGCCATCCCCCAACGCAACCAGTTGAGTATCCCACACAAAACATAAATGTATCCGCCATCGAACGGATTGCAAACAGGATACTTGATAGATTTGCTGAAAGCCAGTGCCGAAGAATCTGTATCACGCAGGTGCCCGTTCTGAGTGCATGACCCGTGGCCGTGTACAATGGTGAAGCTGGCCGCATTCCGCATGGTCGCCGAATCGCGCGGGCGTCAAGCCGCTTGCGCGGCTTGATTGTCGATGCCGAAGGCCTTCATAGGTGGTAATGCCACCTGTGTACACTCGCAGTCGTATTATCAGTCAGTGAGGGATTACCAGATTTATTGAGAAAATGAACCATTTATGTCCAGTTAATTAGAACTTTCCCAATGAGTGGGACTATACATCGCAACCATCTAAACTAAAACGTCTTGTCACCATATTAGTGGCACACCGCAATATCGGTGTGCTTTTTTTTGTCGCCATATTCCCACCAGTTCCAGTGTAAAAAAGTCCAA
>JAFTAC010000397.1 GCA_017458805.1 Victivallales bacterium
GCTAATTGCTAATTAATCTACTCCTCTGGAGTAATCTTGACGTTGTCGGCATAGACCGTGCCAATGGCAGTCTTCTCCACCCACACGAGTATGCGGAGGAAATTGACCTTCGCAGGCACTTCATAGCTCTTCTTGAAGAACTTCCAGTCGGGGGCGGTTGAGGAGCCCACCACAGTCATCGCGCCGTACTTGTTGTCGTTGTTGGCGTATTCCACGACATACACCCTTGCGACGCCTTTCGTCAGGTCTGCAGCCAAATCAATGCTGGCCGTATATTTCTGCCCTTCGACAACGGGCAGGTAGCCAGACCACGCGCGCACATAGTCCTTTTTATCCTCGACGCACACCATCTTAATGGCCTTCGCACCGCCTTTTACGCGGTCGCCGCTGATGCTGACGTTTTGTTCAAGAACCCAGTCTCCCTGGCCGTCCTCGAAGTCCCAGCTGTAGGCCTTCCCCTTGGGTACCACTGGCTTCGGCGGTGGAACGGGCTTCGGGTCCTTGATGCCCGCCTTCGCAATCAGGAACTCGCACAGCTTGTCGGCGATGAACTTGTGCCCTGCCGCATTGGGATGAGCCGTGTCGGCCATGTACTTCTCGCCCAGAGGCAGCTTGCCTACCGCCTTCATGTATGCGTTGACGTCAAAGCACTCGATGCCACGCTCCTTCGCCAGGTCGCGTATCGTCTGCGCAAACTCGTCCATCATCGTGAAACGCGCGCCCGCGCCGACGCCCGTGGCAAAGAGCAGGATGGCCGACTGCCCTTTTGTCTTGGCACAAACACGGTCGATATAGTCATTGACCGCGCTCTTGTAGTAGGATGCGGCGGCGGTGCCGCTCCTGTCGTTGTAGCCAATCCACAGGGTAACCAGGTCGGGGGTTTCGCCCGAGAAGTCGCGGTTCAGCCACGCGCGCTCGTCATTGGTTCTTGCGCCACCAACGGCACGGTTCACGCAGGTAATGTTCTCCGTCTTCAGCCATTCACGGAGCAGCTCCTCCGTCTTGATGGAATAGCGCTCGTTCACCTTGTCGTGCAGACTGGTGCCTGCCGTGATGGAATCCCCCTGGAACTGGATGATCAGCTTCTCGCGCTTGCGCAGCTTATCCAGCACCTTGCTGAAGGGCGCAGGCTTGTAAACCGTGTTGTCAACAGCCACCACAGGCTCCAGAACCACATTGGCCAGCGTCAGCGTGTGGGCTGGTATTTTGTCGTTGTTGTACCAGATGTTCCAGCGGCAGCCGACGCGCAGTTCGTTGATGCCGCAGGGCGGAATGCCATTGGGAGTGCCGATGAGCCCCGCAAATCCCTCCGGGATGAAATCGCGCCAGGCGACCGTATATTTCACCCATTTCGTACTCTTCAGCGGCACGAAATAGACGTAGGAGTAGGAGCCATAGGAGTTGGAGATTGCCACGGGCGACCAGCAATCCGAACCATCCCCCTTCACGTAGAAGGAGATGCCCTGGTACTTGTCCCACACGTCCAGCTCTTCATTGGAGAAAGAGAGCTTGTGCGAAGCAGTGCCAAACGGCAGGTTGGAAACGGCTATCGCCTTCGCTCCGTCTGGTCCTTCCGCTGGCGCAACCGCCACCTTGTTCACACCCTTCCATGCAGCAGGCACGCTGAAATCATCAATTGTAATTGGCTCCAGGGCAAGGCATGACAATGTAAAGACAAACAAAACACACCAAAAACACTTAATTCTGCTCATAACACTCCTTAATCATTTGAAACCTATTCAGAAGAAAAGACACAGTTGCCCCCCAACTCGTCAAAGGGGAGGCGTATTCCTCCGATTCCCGCAAAGAGGTCTATGAAGGTGAAAGGCATATGCTTTTTTCCAAATCCATACTGTTCAAAGTCACGCTTTTAACGAATATATACTAGTATGTTCCTTTGTCAAACGACAAAGTGAAAAAAAGTCCAGACAAACAGGAGGGTTTTATTAGTTTTCGTGTAACTGTTCAGATGAGGCAGGCTGCAAATGCGGCCTCTGCACCAATTCCATTGTCATCATCCACAAAATCCGCATTATATTGCAATGAAAGCTGTTGCAAAGCTTCATACATTCATCATTTTATTACAGGGTCATTTGACCCTGGCTACAGTTTTGCAACAGCCCCAATCTTCCTACAAGGTCAAATGCCCCTGGCAACTGTTTTGCAACAGCCCCGAATAATACGTTACCCCAATTTCATAAAGGCATGGGCATTGTTGTAGAAGACGTCCTCAAGCTGAGAGTCGTTCAGGCCGCAGGAGAGGACGCGCTGGATTTCCACGCTCGGGTGGTGGAATGGCGAGTCGATGCCGAACATCACGCGGTTGGAGCCGACGCAGTTGTAGGCGTTCTTGATTTGGCAGCCCATGGGCATCCCCGAGACCTCCAGGAAGAGGTTGTCGTATTTCTTTGCCATGTTGATGCTGCCCTCGATATAGACCCCGTGCCCGTGGCCCATGTGAATCATGACGATGGGGATGTCGGGATGTCGTTCGGCAAGCAGTCCGATCTGCCATGGCAGGGAGAACGGGGGATGGCCACAGTGGATGAAGACAGGCTTCGAGTATTTGCGTGCAATCTCCATAATGGGGTCCACCATGGGGGAGTCGGCGGTGAAGCCGTCAAACAGCGGCTGCATCTTCACTCCTGCGAACCCGTAGTCGCGCAGGTAGTGTTCCAAGTCATCGTATGCAGGCTGCCCCAGGTTGGCGTTGACCCAGTAGAGGGGGATGATTTTGTCGGGCATCTGGCGGTATGCCTCCAGCAGCTCGGCGTTCAGGCAGGCTGCCGCAGGGCAGAGGATGGTCTTTTCAATGTTGTACTCCTGCATCTGCTCGAAGAGCATCTTTGTGTCGAAATTGACATTGAATGGACTGCCGAAGGCTCCAATATGGGAGTGGGCGTCAATCTTCCTGAATTGTGCGAATGGATTGCTCATTTGATGCCTCTCAGTAATTCCGCTGTGAACTCTGCCGCCGCCTCAACGGATTCGGACGTGGCCTTGACGAAGCCAGAGCCCGAGATGACGCCGTCGGCGGCATTCGCGGCGGCGTGCGCGGCCTCTGCGGAGGCGATGCCGAAGCCCGCCGCCACGGGCAGCGATGTGTGGCGCTTGATCATGGCGATGTGTTCGGCGACATCGGGCGGCAGCTCATTGCGCGCCCCCGTGACGCCAGCGACGTTGATGTAATAGACGAAGCCCGTCATGCCTTCGACAATCTTCGCGACCCGCTCTTCAGGTGTAAGGGGCGAGACAAGCGGGATGATGTGGAGGCCGTGCTTGCGCGCGGGGGCGAGAAGCTCCTCGCGCTCCTCTAGGGGGAGATCGACGGGCAGGATGCCATCGACGCCCGCCTCCGCCAGTTTGGCGCAGACAGCTTCATAGCCTATGTGCAGGAGTGGATTCATGTAGCTGAAGAGAATCAGCCCGACCTTCGGATAGCGTGTACGGATGCGTGCTGCGAATGCGATGACCTTGTTCAAGGTCATGCCCTCCTTGAGGGCAACCTGCGAGGCAGCGGCGATGACGGGACCGTCCGCCATGGGGTCGGAGAAGGGAACGCCAAGCTCGATGATGTCCGCACCCTTGTCGATGGCGGCGCAGACGGCCTTTTCACACAGCTCCTCGTTGGGATAGCCGACGCTGGTGAAGATGACAAGCGGCTTTTTGGCCGCAAAGATATTAGTTATTCTGTCCCTGTTTCTGCCTTGGAGGTAATTTCAAAACTAGTGTGAAATGCGCTAAGAGATGGGCGCAGTGACTAAGGCAACGGCTCGAAGCCGCACTCTCGTGCGGCGAGAGGCGTTGCCAACGGCACTGGGTTCATGTCGATGCGCATTTCGATAATCGTTTTGAAATTACCTCCCTGTACTGTCTGATGTTTTCCATGTCTTTGTCACCGCGTCCAGAGAGGTTGACGACGATGATGTGGTCCTTGCCGTGCTTTGGGGCCTCGCGGAGGGCGTAGGCGAGGGCGTGTGAGCTTTCGAGTGCGGGGATGATGCCCTCATAGCGGCAGAGCGCGTCGAAGGCGGCGATGGCCTCGTCGTCATTGGCGACCACATATCGTGCCAGCTTCTGGTCGGCGAGGTAGCAGTGTTCGGGGCCGACGCCAGAGTAGTCCAGCCCTGCGGAGACGGAGTAGGTGTCGAGCATCTGCCCGTTTTCATCTTGCAAGAAGTAGGCCTTCATGCCGTGGAGGATGCCGACCTTGCCACCGTTGATGGAGGCAGCGTGCTGGCCAGTTTCAATGCCGAGGCCGCCTGCCTCCACACCGACACGGAGCACCTCTGGAGTGTCCTCAAAGCCCGCGAACATGCCGATGGCGTTGGAGCCGCCGCCGACGCATGCGACCACTTCGTCGGGAAGGCGTCCGCACATCTCAAGGCACTGCTTGCGCGTCTCCTTGCCGATGACGGACTGGAAGTCCTTGACCAGCATGGGGTAGGGATAGGGGCCAGCAGCCGTGCCGATGAGGTAGTAGGTGGTGTCGCTGCAGGAGGCCCACACGCGGAGTGCTGCGTTCATGGCGTCCTTGAGGGTGGCGCCGCCTTCGTCAATGGAGCGGACGGTCGCCCCAAGGGCGTGCATCCTATCGACATTCGGCGCCTGCCTCGCCACATCGACGCTTCCCATGAAAATCTCGCACTCCATGCCGAAGAGGGCGGCGACTGTTGCGGTGGCGACGCCGTGCATGCCCGCACCTGTCTCGGCGATGAGCTTCTTCTTCCCCATGCGTTTCGCCAGCAGGGCCTGTCCCATCGTGTTGTTGATTTTGTGTGCGCCAGTGTGGTTGAGGTCTTCGCGCTTTAGGTAGATGCGGGCCCCGCCCAGGTGCTCGGAGAGGCGTTTTGCGTAGTAGAGCGGCGATTCACGCCCCACATAGTGGACAAGCAAATCGTTCAGCTCTGCACGGAATGCAGGATCTTCCCGCGCGGCCAGATAGGTCTTCTCCAGCTCGCGCAACGCGCCTGTGAGTGTTTCGGGGACATACTGCCCGCCGTAGATGCCATAGTGTGTGTTCATAGTGTAGGGATTAGTGATTAGTGATTAGTGAAGCAATTAGTGGTTAGTGGTTAGGGATTAGGGACTAGTGATTAGTTTCTAGTCACTAACCACTAACCACTAATCACTAAGTCGTGCCAGCTTTCCAGGCGTGTATTTCCACAACCATGCCAGCTTCGTCCTGACAGCGCGCTCCGTGAGCGCGCGCCTCGCTTTGGATGGCTTCCCCGCGCTAGCGAAGCGGCGCGGGGAAGCCACCTGCGACCATCTACAATATACCACATGAAGCCTTGTTAAGCAAGGCGGCAACCCGTTTGATTTTTCCGTGGTCCTTGATGCCTGGCGTGGCTTCGACGCCGCCAGCGAGGTCGATACCTACTGGGTGGACGGCGTTGATGGCCGCTTGGATGTTGTCTGGCGTAAGGCCGCCAGCCAGCAGAATGGGACGCATTTGCGCCAGTTGCGCGGCGCGTGACCAGTCGCAGGGTTTGCCTGTGCCGCCGCCAGAATCCGCCACGACCATCTTGGCAGGGTAAGAGGCTGCCAGCGACAAATCCTCCAGCGTGTTGAGATTGAACGCCTTCCAGACATGCGTGCCTGTGATGCGAGAGGCGTATTCGGGAGGCTCGGTGCCATGAAGCTGCACGGCATACGGGTGGATGGCATTGATGACATTCAGCAGTGCTTCCAGCTCCATGTCCCGCACGACAAGCACACTGTGCGCGTTTGGCGCAGCGGCGAAGATGCGTGCGGCTTGTTCTGGCGACACCTGGCGTTTGGAACCAGGGACGATGATGGCACCGATGAAGTCCGCGTGCGCGGAGGCCGCGCACTGTGCGTCTTCCTCTCGTGTGATGCCACAGATTTTCAGCAGCATAGCAGCTCCTTCAGGGCCAGCCCTGGATGATCCGCCCGCATGAGGGTTTCACCGATAAGAAATCCACGTGCGCCCGCTGCCGTCAGCATGTCCATGTCGTCGCGGGTGCGCACGGCGCTTTCCGCGATGGCGATGCGGTCAGAAGGAATCGTGCGGATGAGAGCCGCCGAATGGTCGAGCGAGGTGTGGAAGGTCTTGAGGTCGCGTGCGTTGACACCGACCAAATCCGCCTGCACGGCTACCTCCAGCTCCGCTTCGTTGTGCGCCTCGCCCAGGACATCCAGACCGACTGAATGCGCGAAGGCAAGCAGATGTGCGAACTCCTCTGGCGAGAGCATGGCGGCGATGAGCAGAACGCAGGAGGCCCCGTATGCCTTTGCCTCCAGTATCTGGTATTCATAGAATATGAAGTCCTTGCGTAGCAAGGGGATGGAGACTGCCTTGGCTGCCAGCGAGAGGTTGGCTTCGCTGCCGAGGAAGTAGTTGGGCTCCGTGAGCACGGAGAGTGCGGTGGCTCCGTTCTGCGCCAACTCAACAGCCAGCGACGGCACGTCAAACTGCTCGCGGATGAGCCCCTTGGAGGGGGAGGCCTTCTTCAGCTCGGCGATGACATGGAGGCCAGGTTTGCGGAATGCCTCCGCAAAGTGGGGCCGTGCGGGGGCATTGGCGGCCAGAGCCTCCAGCGTCTCACGGTGCAGGGTACGCTTGCGCTCTTCCAGACGGGGGCGCAGCTTGGCGACGATTTCGGCGAGGATGCTCATGCGCGGCTAGCCTCCACCATCTTGTTCAGCTTGCAAAGCGCGGCTCCCGAGTCGATGGATTGTTCCGCCAGCGGGATGCACTCCTGAAGGCTTTTACCAAGTCCCGCGACGAAGCAGGTGGCGGCAGCGTTCAGCACCACCATGCCACGCTTTGCCGTGTGGTCTTTTCCCTCAAGGATATCCCGTAGGATTCGTGCATTCTCTGCAGGTGTCCCGCCTGCGATGCTGCCTTGATGCTCTTCAGCGGGCAGCAGTTCTTCAGGATGCAGGGTGCCGAATGTGATTTCACCGTTGTCAATCATGGCATAGTCGGTTGCAGTAAGGGAGGAGATTTCGTCAAGGCCATCCTGGCTATGCACCACCAAGGCGCGTTTGGTGCCAAGTTTACGGAGGGTTTCCGCAAAGAGCGGAATAAGACGCGAGTTCCACACGCCCAGCACAATGCCCTCGGCATTGGCGGGATTTGTGAGCGGTCCCAGCAGGTTGAAGATGGTGTGGACACCTAGGTACTTGCGCAACGGGGCAACCTTGCCCATGGTGGGGTGCAAGGCGCGCGCAAAAAGGAAGCCAATGCCGTTTTCATGGATGGAACGCTCGACGACCGCTGGTGTTGCATCCAAGTTGTAGCCTAGCTCCGCCAGCACGTCCGCCGCTCCGCTTTTGCCTGAAACGGCGCGATTTCCGTGCTTGGCGATGGTCGCACCCGCACCAGCCGCCACGAAGGCTGCGGTGGTGGAGACGTTGAAGGAGACGCCGCCGTCGCCCCCTGTGCCGACTACATCGACGCAGGGCTTGTTGACGTTGACATGGGTGACGTGTTCGCGCAGGTAGCGTGCCGCGCCCGTGAGCTCCTCCGCACTTTCTCCCTTCATCTCAAGGGCCGCCAGCAGTGCGCCTGCCTGGGCGTAGTTGTCGGTGTCGGCCAATAGCGAAAGCATCTGTGCAGCTTCCGCCTCGGTCAAATTCTCCCCGTGCATGATTTTTTGAAGCAGTTCTTTCATAGCCCTTACCCCCTGCAGATGTTCAGAAAGTTCATAAGTTGTTGGCGGCCAAACTCGGACATAATGGATTCAGGATGGTACTGGATGCCTTCGATGGGAAGCTCCTTGTGGCGCAGTCCCATGACTTCGCCGTCGTCGGAGTGCGCGGTGACATCCAGGCAGTCGGGCAGAGTGGCTTCCTCCACTGCCAGCGAGTGGTAGCGCACCACCTTGATGTTCTGCGGAATGCCCTGGAAGAGCCCCTTGCCATCGTGCTGGATGGGGGATAGCTTGCCGTGCATGATGCGCTTCGCGGAGATGACCTTCCCGCCAAAGGCATGGCCGATGGCTTGGTGCCCCAGGCAGACGCCCATCATCGGGATGCGCCCAGCAGCCGCCTGAATGAGCTCCAGCAGGCAGCCCGCGTTTTCAGGGCGGCTGGGGCCAGGCGAGAGCAGGATGCCTTCTGGCTGCATCGCCAGTATCGCCTGAACGGAGATTTCACGGTTGCGCTCGACCACCATCTCTGCGCCCAAAGTACCCAGCAGGTGGACAAGATTGTAGGTGAATGAATCGTAGTTGTCAAGAACGAAGATCATTTGAGGTTCCTCCCTGCGAATTCGACGCTGCGGAACAGCGCGGTTGCTTTGTTGATGGTTTCCTGATATTCACTGGCGGGAATGGAGTCATAGACGATGCCTGCGCCCGCCTGCACGCGCACCTTGCCGTTGCGCGCCTCCAGTGTGCGGATGGTGATGGCCATGTCCATGTTGCCGTCGTAGCTGATGTAGCCAACGCTGCCGCCATACGCGCCGCGTGGTCGTTGCTCCAGCTCGTGGATGATTTCCATGGCGCGGATTTTGGGCGCACCCGAGAGGGTGCCTGCGGGGAAGGTGGTCGCCAGCAGGTCGAATGCATCGTACTTGGGGTCGAGCATTCCCTCGACATCGCTGACGATGTGCATGACATGCGAGTACTTTTCGACGGTCATGAAGGTCTTGACCTGCACGGTGCCCGTCATGGCGGTGCGCCCCACGTCGTTGCGCGCCAAATCCACAAGCATCAGGTGCTCGGCGCACTCCTTTTCATCGTGCAGCAGTTCGTCCATAAGCTTGCGGTCTTCGGCTGGTGTGGCACCGCGGCGGCGCGTGCCTGCGATGGGGCGGACGTTGCTGCGCCCATTCTCCAGTTTGACCAGCGTCTCAGGCGAGGAACCCACCAGCGTCTCATCCCCCATCTTCAAAAAGAACATGTAGGGCGAGGGGTTGACGAGGCGCAAGGCGCGGTACATCAAGAAGGGCGGGATAGTGGTTTGCGCGCTGAAGCTCTGCGAGGGAACAACCTGGATGATCTCGCCTTCCGTGATGTACTGCTTCGCTTTTTCCACCATCAGTTCAAACTCTTCGCGTGTCATGTCGGGGACAAGCGTCACCTTTTCTTCGTGTTCCAGCGCGATGTGCTTGGAGACGGGAGCCTGGATGCGCTCAACCAGCGCCGCCACCCGCTTCTCACCTGCGTAGAAGGCGGCATTCTTATTAGGGAAGTTGTCGAGGTGGACGTTGACAATGACCTTCATCGTGTGGCGCATGTTGTCGAATGCGATGATTTCATCGGTCAGCATGAATGCGCAGACGGGCGTCTCAAGCTTCGCCTTTGGTTCAGGAAGCTTCTCAAACATGTTGACGGCCTCGTAGCAGAGGTAGCCGATGGCACCGCCTGGCAGGGGCGGCAGCGAGGGGTCGCGTGCGACTTTCTTCCCCGTAACCAATGCCCGAAGCGCGTCCAAGGGGTACTTGTCGTACTTCATGTTCAGGCGCTGGCCCTTGATGACCATCGCTGGCTCGCCGTCTTCCACGACGAAGAGTCCGCGCGGATTCACGCCCAGGAAGGAGTAGCGTCCAAACTTCTCGCTGTTTTCCACACTCTCCATCAGGCAGACGTTCTCGTCATCCACAAAGCGCTCCAGCACCGACACGGGCGTCTCCATGTCCGCAGGCAGTTCCTGGAAGACTGGCACGATGACTCCTTTTTCCGCCAGTTTCAGGAATCTTTCCAAATCTGTTTTTTCCATTGTGTTCTCCATGAGTTGTATTTATATAAAAATTGTTTGTGGCATAAAAAAAGACGGCTGGCTCTGGCCATCCGTCTTTCAACCTGCTTCTTGCGGCAATCTGTAACAATCAAAGCGCAAGCGTGCGGGACGGTGGCCATCGGTGGCCTCGCCAATACCAAGCCTGCTTTGTAAATGTGACTGTCGCTTTCATGGTTGTGTTTTATAGTTTGGTTTTTGTTTACATGTTCTAATATATCGCAACATCGCTACAATGCAAATCGAATTTGTAAAAAAAGTTGTTGAAGTGTTTTTTTTATTGAATTGTCAAATGGAATCTTTTAGAGAAAAATGAACAAGGGGCTGTTGCGTTAAAACGCAACAGCCCCTTGTTTAGAATGTAGAGGTAATTTCAAAACTAGCGCGAAA
>JAFTAC010000398.1 GCA_017458805.1 Victivallales bacterium
GATATGCACTGGCTACAAACCGCGCCTGGGCACAACTCGCCAGAGCGATATGCACTGGCTACAAACCGCGCCTGGGCACAACTCGCCAGAGCGATATGCACTGGCTACAAACCGCGCTTAGGCACAACTCGCCAGAGCGATATGCACTGGCTACAAACCGCGCCTGGGCACAACTCGCCAGAGCGATATGCACTGGCTACAAACCGCGCCTGGGCACAACTCGCCAGAGCGATATGCACTGGCTATCTGCAGTCTATGTCTGAACTATACATCATCGCCACCCCGATCGGCAACCTCTCCGATGTCAGCCCTCGGGTCATTGAAACCATCAAGTCATTGGATGCGCTTGCGTGTGAAGATACGCGGCACACGGGCAACCTGTTGCATCTGCTTGGTATCGAGCGACCGCCGCTGGTCTTCTCCAACCACGAGTTCAACGAGAAGCAGACAGCGGCCCGAATTGTCGGGCTGCTGAACGATGGCAAGAAGGTGGGCATCTGCAGTGATGCAGGGTATCCGCTGATAAGCGACCCTGGCTATCCCGCCGTGCGTGCCGCGATTGAGGCGGGGCATACGATTGTGCCCATACCTGGAGCCAGTGCCGTGCCGCTGGCGCTTATCATTTCGGGGCTGCCCACCAGCAGCTACACCTTCAAGGGATTTGCGCCACGCAAGCCAGGCGCACGGCGCACCTTCCTGGAGATGGAAAAGGAGATGCCTCACACGCTGGTTTTCTACGAATCCCCCTTCCGTATCGGCAAACTCCTGGAGGAGGCGGCTGAGGTTTACGGAAATAGGCAGGCAGCCGTCTGCCTGGAACTTACCAAGCAGTTTGAACGCTGCGACCGTGCGCCTCTTGTCGAACTCGCCGCAGCCTACAAGGACAAAAAAGTCAAAGGCGAAGCCGTCATCGTCATCGCAGGCAACACCCCCACGTTCATTGAAGAACATGAAGACGAGGGGAGCAGCGACGACGGCCCGTCGTCGAAGCCGCAGTAGCGACGAGGGTGTAACGACAACGGCTCGTCATCGACGCAAAAACAAACGGGGGTGGCGAAATCGTCACCCCCGTTGTGGTTGCATGGTTTTCCGACGACGTGACCGTTGTCGTTACATCTTATCTACCGCGCGCAGAATTCGGGATCGGTCTTGAGAAGGTTGCTGAAGTAGTCTATGGTCTTGGTGAGACCTTCGCGCAGCTGCGTGGTGGGCTGCCACTTGAGGATTTCGCGTGCCTTCGTGATGTCGGGGCGGCGTTGCTTCGGGTCGTCGGCAGGCAGTGGCATCTTGATGATTTTGGAGTTGGAGTTGGTCAGCTCAATGACCATCTCCGCCAACTGCAGAATGGTGAACTCGCCTGGATTGCCGATGTTGATGGGGCCCGTCACCTCGGGGCCTGTGGCCATCATGCGGATAATGGCTTCAACAAGGTCGTCGCAGTAGCAGAAGCTGCGGGTCTGGCTGCCCTCACCGTAGATGGTGATGTCCTTGTTCTGCAGCGCTTGCAGGATGAAGTTGCTGACGACGCGCCCGTCATTCGGGTGCATCCGAGGACCGTATGTGTTGAAGATGCGGACGATTTTGATGGGGAGCTTGCTCTGGAGCCAGTAGGCGTGGAAGAGGGTTTCTGCGCAGCGCTTGCCCTCGTCGTAGCATGAGCGGAGGCCGATGGGATTGACGTGGCCCCAGTACTCCTCAACCTGTGGATGCACCAGCGGGTCGCCATAGACCTCGGACGTGGAGGTCTGCAGGATTTTGGCGCCGATGCGCTTGGCAAGGCCAAGCATGTTGATGGCGCCATGCACGCAGGTCTTCACCGTCTGCACGGGGTCTTTCTGGTAATGAATCGGGGAGGCGGGGCACGCCAGATTGTAGATTTCATCCACTTCCACGTAGAGCGGGAAGGTGACGTCGTGGCGCATCAGTTCAAAACGCGGGTTGGAGAGCAGGTGGTAGATGTTGCGCTTGCTGCCCGTGAAGAAGTTATCGACGCAGATGACCTCGTCGCCGTTGTCTAGCAGCCGTTCGCAGAGATGGGAGCCCAGGAAGCCGCTTCCGCCCGTGACAAGTATTCGCTTTCCGCTCATTGCTGTTCTCCTTTTGTTTACATGTTCTGTGCTATCAGTTTGCCGAACTCGGAGCAGGCCACCTTGGTCGAGCCAGGCATCAGCCGCTCGAAGTCATACGTGACGGTCTTGTTGGCGATGGTACGGTCGATGCCGCGGATGATGGCGTCGGCGGCCTCGTTCCAGCCCAGATAGCGCAGCATCATCTCGGCGGAGAGGATGAGCGAGCCTGGGTTCACCATGTCCTTGTTGGCGTATTTGGGGGCGGTGCCGTGGGTTGCCTCGAAGACGGCGCAGCCCGTCGTGTAGTTGATGTTTCCGCCAGGCGCAATGCCAATGCCGCCAACGCATGCCGCCAGTGCGTCGGAGATGTAGTCGCCGTTCAGGTTCAGCGTCGCAATGACGCTGTATTCGGCGGGGCGGGTGAGGATTTGCTGCAGGAATGCGTCAGCGATGCAGTCCTTGATGATGATTTCCTTGCCGTTTTTGGGATTCTTCATCGTCATCCAGGGGCCCTTGTCAATGACGGTGGCGCCGAACTCCTCCTTGGCGAGGGCATAGCCCCAGTCGCGGAACGCACCTTCCGTGAACTTCATGATATTGCCCTTGTGGACGAGGGTCACATTGGGCTTGTCGTTGTCGATGGCATATTGGATGGCGGAGCGGACGAGGCGCTGGGTGCCCTCCTTGGAGACTGGCTTGATGCCGATGCCGCAATCCTGCGGGAAGCGTATTTTCGCAAACTGCTTCGGGAAGGTGGCCTTTAGATAATCCTCCAGCGCGGCGACCTCGGGGGTGCCAGCTGCGAACTCGATGCCTGCGTAGATGTCCTCGGTGTTTTCGCGGAAGATGACCATATCGACCAGTTCAGGCTTCTTGACAGGGGAAGGCACGCCTGTGAACCAGCGCACGGGGCGCAGGCAGACGTAGAGGTCGCACTGCTGGCGAATGGTCACGTTCAGGCTGCGCATGCCGCCGCCGATGGGGGTTGTCAGCGGTCCCTTGATGCCGACGAGGTACTTCTTGAATGCCTCAAGCGTGGCTTCGGGCAGCCATTCGCCAGTCTTGTTGAAGGCCTTTTCGCCCGCCAGAACCTCCATCCACTGGATTTTGCGCTTGCCGCCGTAGGACTTCTCCACGGCTGCATCCACGGCGATTTGCGTGGCGCGCCAGATGTCAGGCCCCGTGCCGTCGCCTTCGATGTAGGGGATAATGGGGGTGTCGCTTACATTCAGGCCGTTGGGCCCCATTGAGATGATGTCAGACATGATGTTCCTTTTGGAGTTATGGTGGTGATTGTGATAAGTCGTCAGGGTGTTGAAAAGGGGTTTGCCCTGTTGGGGGCTGGACGTAGGGGAACGCGCGGAGGCTGAGGACGGACTGGCGTGGCAGGGCGTCGTGTCTCCTGCACACCTGGCCTGTCGAATTGACGCAGGTAGGCGTTGACACGGTTGATGGTCAACGGGCTTTTCAGGGAGGGCAGCACCTTCTTCAGCAGGGGAATGAGCTTGGGGAGGTAAACCCTTGGCGGCTGGCAGACGGCGTTGGCGGCGGCCTCGCGAATCTCCGCGTCCTCATCCTCCAGCGTGGCGGCAAGCAACTCGTCCCACCCCTGTGGGCGGGCCGTGCCGAGGAGGCGGATGGCGGCCAGGCGGACAGAGGCGTCGTCATCCAGCACGGCGTCCGAAATCAGTTCTCCGCAGGATTTTTGAAGCGATGGAATGCTCATCAGGCTGACTGCCATCAGACGCACATTGGCGTAGCGCGAGGCGAACAGCCTCTCGACTGTCTCCTTTGCGGGCGGCTGATTCCGCAGCCTTGTCTGAAGTATCTTCAAAGCCTGCTGGCGAATCTCCGAGTTCTCCTCGTCAACCAGAGCGAGGAAGTAGTCCATCGGCAATTCACCGAAAGTATTGGAGGAGAAAAGTGGCAGGACCGCCGCGCGAATGGCGTTGTGGGGGCTTTCCAGCAGAGATTTTGCAAAATCTACCGCATCCTTGCGGAAGTAGCGCAGGTTGGCGCAGAGCGCCGCGCGCTGCGCCATGGGAAGCGTCTCATCCTGAATGGCCGCCTTAAGCACGCTGAAGGAGTCTGGCTGGAACTGCAGGCTGTATTTGCTGATGGCCTCGAAGCGCACATTTGCATCCGTGTCCGCAAAAAGCTTTTTCAGAATGGGGGCCCCGTGCTCGCCAAGCGAAGCGGCGGTCGTCACAAGAATGGTACGCACCTGCTCCACAGGGTCTTCCACCAGATGCGACATCGCCGTCGCGCGCTCTGCCTCGTGGCCGATGATTCGGGCGTAGGCAAGCAGAGCCAGACAGCGCACCTCCTTGTCATCGTCGCGCAGAAAACGCTCCAGCCCCTTCTGCGATAAGGGTGTGGGGAAGTATCTGGCGGCTGCAAGGACGTTGCGCCGCACAGAGGGGTCGCTGTCGTAGAGGGCCTTGTTCATGGCTTTCAGCACCTGCGTCTCCTCGTTGTCCGTGCGACCACCCCGTGCGCGTATCTGGATGTTTGGATTCAGATTGGAGATGCGTGAGTGCATGATGCCCAGCGCCTCTGGAAGCATCGAGGAGGCCAGACGGCGTATGTGGACGTTTTCATCCCCCAGCAGCCCGATTACAGGCATTTTCGCCTCCTCTGGCAGATAGCTCTGCTCGCTCAATGAGACAAGGGCACTCTGGCGAACCTGCGCATCGGCGTCCTTCAGGCAGCCTATGACTGCCTCCTCTGCCTCTGGTGTGTCGTATTTTCCAATGAGCATGGCGGCGCGTCGGCGACGTGCGACATCGTCGCTTTTGAGGTCATCCAGACACTTGGTGATGGTCTCCTCCTCGGTGTCCTGCCTATGCGTGGCCTGCGCTGCCACAGGCGAGGTGACAGCCAGAAGCGCGCATAGTGTCAGGAGGAGAATCATGCTGTTCAGGAGTGCTTGCTGAAGAAGGACTTGGCCTTGTCCATAAAGGAACGCCAGAAGGGATGGGAGGTTTCGCTGCAGGAGGCCGCGAACTTGGTCAGCAGCTCCTTCTGCTCGTTTGTAAGGTTGACAGGCACCTCGATTTGGACGGCAACGTAGAGGTCGCCCTTGCGGCTGCTGCGCGGCGATTGTACGCCTTTGCCAGCAATCCTGAACTGCTTGCCGTTCTGCGTGCCAGCAGGCACCTTGAAGGTGGTGGGACCGTAGATGGTAGGCACCGTGATTTCACCGCCCAGCGCAGCTGTAGTGAAAGAGATCGGCACTTCGCAATACAGATTCAAGTCGTTGCGCTTGAAAATGTTGTGCTCACGCACCTCAATCTCGATGAACAAATCGCCAGAGGCGCCGCCCATGCGGCCTGAAAGCCCCTCGCCAGCCACGCGGATGCGCGAGCCGTTATCAACGCCCGCAGGGATGTGGAAGGAGACCTTCTTGCTGGTGCGCTTCTGCGTCGAGCCATGGCACTCCGTGCAGACGTGGTCAAGCGTGTAGCCTGTGCCATGGCAGGTGGGGCAGGTCGTCGCCATCTGGAAGAAGCCTCTGGAGGACATCACCTGGCCTCTGCCTTTGCAGGTGGGGCAGGTCTGGCGTTTGGAGCCAGGTTCGCCTCCTGATCCATGGCAGCGCGGGCAGGTGTCGTCTATTGAGAAGGAGATGTCCTTGTCGGCACCGTAAACGGCCTCCTCGAAGGAGATGGTGAGATGGTATTGCAGGTCCTCTCCCTTGACGGGGGCGTTCGGGTCGCGTTGGCGCTGCCGCCTACGGCCGCCGCCGAACATCTCGCCGAAGATGTCGCCGAGGTCACCCATGTCACCCATGTCACCGAAGTCAAAGTGGATGCCGCCAGGTCCTCCAGGCCCGCCTGCCGCGCCGCCTGCCTGCGTGTAGCGCTCATGGCCGACCTGGTCGTAGATGCGCTTCTTCTCCTCGTCGCCCAGCACTTCGTATGCGGTGCCGATCTGCTTGAACTTTTCTTCGGCTGCCTTGTCGCCCTGGTTGCGGTCTGGGTGGTATTTCATGGCCAGCCGCCTGTAGGCGCGCTTGATGTCGTCTTGGCTGGCGTTGCGGTCAACTTCCAATATCGAATAATAATCTTCTGCCATAATATCTTCTAGGTTAAACTGTTGTGTTATTCAGTGCGTAACGTGCTGGCGCACGGGATCTACTGCTCCTGCGATGGCTCTGCAGGCTTCTCCTCTGGCTTCTCCTCTTCCACCTGAACTGGCTTCGCGGGGCCAGAGCTGACGACGACCATGGCGGGACGGATGAGGCGCTCGCCCATCATGTAGCCAGGCTTCCACTGGGCGACGATGGTGCCCTCGGGCACGGTGTCGCTGGCCTCCGTCTTGGCGGCCTCGTGGAACTTCGGGTCGAAGGGCTTGCCTTCGGTGGGAATCTCCTTGATGGAGAAGCTGTCCAAGGCACGCTTGAACTCGTTGAGAATCATCTGCATCCCCTGCTTGATGGCGTTGACGTCATCGGAGGTGGCAGCGTGCTTCATCGCCATATTGTAGAAGTCATAGACGGGCAGGAACTCCGTGACAACGGCGATTTTCGCGCGTTCGCGCGTCTCGTTCGCCTCCCGTGCCATGCGCTTGCGGTAGTTGTCAAAGTCGGCGTGCAGGCGGAGCAGCTTGTCGTTGAGGTCTGCGATAATCTCCTCGGGTGTGGGCTGCTTGGGCTCCTCCTGCTTCGGTTTTTCCTCGTTGGCCTCAGCCTCTTTATTGGCGGTCTGTTCCGCCTCTTTTTCAGCGGTCTGCGCCGCAGTGGTTTCGTCGCTCTTTGCCTCGTTCATTTCCTTGTTCTCTTCATCAGGCATTTTCTTTCCTCCAAACATTCTCTTGATAGCGTTAAACATCTGACTAGTTTGCAATGGGGTAAATAATGAGGTAATTTAAGTTACCTTTAGCCACTGCGTTTAAAATAGACAGCTGCTTTCCCGTTTTGTTCCTTACGAGGTAGTTTCAAAACTATCATGAAATGCGCGTCGATATGAACACATTGGCGTTGGCAATGTCTCTCGCCGCACGAAAGTGCGGCTTCGAGCCGTTGCCTTAGCCACTGCGCCCCTCTCTTAGCGCATTTCGCGCTAGTTTTGAAACTACCTCTTTCAAAAACAGCGGAAAAGCAGCTATTGAGATGCGTTGCCTATGCGGACTTAGAGCTTGATATTTCCGAAAATATCGCCCATGTTGCCGAAACTCTCGCTGTCCTTGTCCTTGTAGTCGTTGATGACGTTCTTCTCCATCTCCGCCTCCAGAACCTCGGGGAGCGTCAGGGAAATCTTGTTGCCATTGATCTCCTTGACGATGACCTCGACCTGCGTGTGGGGCTGGAAGCGCTTGTAGAGCTCGTGCGTGCGGTCGCGAACGTTTTCATCAAAGCCACACTGGGAGATGTGCAGCAGCCCTGTCTGGCCGTTCGGCAGCTTGATGAACGCGCCGAAGGGCTTCAGGCTTTCGACCTCACCAGTCAGACGCTCGCCCATCGTCGCGGCAACAATCTCGACCTCCTGCTCGTGGCTCAGCTCGGCAGGCTTTTCGTCCTTCACCTTGGGGTCGCCAAAGCAGAGGCTGATGCGCTTGTTGTCCAAATCGATGCCCAGGATAGTGACTTCGACTTCATCGCCGATCTTGCAGACTTCGGATGCGTCTTCGATGCGATGGTCCTGGCCGAGCTGGGAGATGTGCGCCAGGCCGTCCAGCCCAGGCTCCAGCTCGACAAACACGCCGAACGGGGCGATGCGGACAACCCTGCCGCTCAGCTTGGCACCGACAGCGTACTGGGACTCGCCGTTTGCAATGCGTTCCCACGGGCTCTTGGTGGCCTGCTTGATGCTCAGCGTGACGCGCTCCTTGGAGGTGCCGTCGCCCCACTCCAGGGCGATGATTTTGACCTGGACAGGCTGGCCTTCCTTGAGGGCCTCATCGACCTTGATGCCGCGCGTCCAGCTGATTTCGCTGGCGGGCACCAGACCCTCGATGCCGCCCAGATCGACGAAGGCGCCGAAGGGCATCAGCTTCACGACAGTCGCGTCGCGGATGTCACCGACCTTCAGCATGCCCTTGAGGTATTCGCGCATCTTCTGCGCCTCCTCCTCCAGAACGCGCCTGCGGGAGAGGACGATGTTGCCCTCCTCCTCGGAGTATTCGGTGATGAGGAACTGGTAGGTCTGGCCGACGTATTCGGCAGGCTCCTTCTTCACGCCGCGCAAATCCATCTGAGAGAAGGGGCAGAAGCCCTTGGAAGAGCCAACCTGGACGCCGAAGCCGCCTTTGCGCTCCTCAAGCACCTTCCCTTCAATCGGAATCTTTGCTTCATAGGCGTCAATGACGGAGCTATCGACGTCAACGGAGCTGATTTTGACAGCCAGCTTGGTGTAGCCGTCCTGCAAGCCCATGCAGGTGGCTTTGATTTGGTCGCCTTCCTTGTATTTCATCTCGCCCTTGGCGTTGAGAAGGTCCTTCTTGTCGATGATGCCTTCGCTGCGGCCGCCCAAGTCAACGAACACGTTGTCGCGCGTGATGCTGATGATGGTGCCTGTGACCTTCTTGCCCTCGTAGAGCTGGGTGTTGAGGTTGTTCGCCGAAGCTTCGAACATTTTTGCGAATTCGCTGGTCTCTGTCATAACCCGTTAAAAACCTTATGTTGTGAATGATGAAATAGACATCTTGTCAGATGTCATTGATAATTTATTTAAAATACGTAATATAATATATTTTTCGGCTAACTCAAGCTCGTTGCACGTAATTTGACAAGGTTATTGCAAAATTACGGCAATCCACCAGAGATTGATATGAGCCACGGCACGGCGCAACCCCATCCGTCGTATCAGTTGTTGCGGAACGCGGTCCGCCTTTTAAAAAATCAAAAAGCCTACTTGACAAGCCTCTCAAAACAGGCTACATTTGACCCCAACCCTAAGGGCGGGGCCCCGAATGGGAGCCGCAAGAGGTGTGCGTTGATGTAAGTATCTGGACAAGAATGAGTATAAGAATCCTGCTTCGTGATTTCCGCTCGGTCGTCAAGGATGGGCGCGTGGTCAATTTCAACATTGGCACGACTGCTCATGGACCTGGCGTTGCCGCGATGCTTGAAAAGGAACTGCCCGACTGTGAAATCTGCCTCTGGGCCTCGGCACCACTCTCCACACCGCTTCAACGGATGGTCAAGCGCCGTTTCCCGAATTGCCGCCTTGTCTGGGGGACGTTGGATGGAACGTCACCTGATGTGGAAGAGGCTGTCCGTTGGTGCGACTTGCTTTTGATTGGCTCGGGTACTCACATCGCCGTTCCAAAGGATGTCGAGGCCTTTGCCCGTGATTAATGTTTCGCCTGAATACATAATTCCCTTGTAATAATGTCAAACATCCCTCAGGAACTGCTCATGTTGCGGGCTATCTACGAATGGCGCCTATGGGTTGTGCTACCTTTGACCCTCGCCTGGCTCGACTATGCCGTCTGCCTCCTGCTAAACCATCGCAATTGGTTCTTTGTATGGCTATTGGTTTTTCCATTGTTCATCGGACCGCTTGACATAGCCGCAACCTATTGCGGATGGCATTATAGAATGGAACTGCGGCGACGCTTTGCCACTGTTTCCCCAACGGACACAACATATTCCATCGAGCGCATGCCCCCTGACATCCGATAGGAATACGCCAGGCACGCCTACCATCCACGCCTGCGTGATCTCAAGGTTAAGGTACTCTGGAATACTCTGGTGTTAAGCCTCTTATGTGCAATCGGTCTTTCCCTTTGGTTGTGTCGAAGAAAAGTCTTCTCGTATAAACGATACGCCATGTCCCCAAGAGAGTAGTTTTTGGAGGCCGCGTTCTGCGGCCAGTGCACGGTAATGCGCAACAACCGTAGCCCCATAACAAAGCAAGCTCCCGCAGGGGGCAACAACAAACGTTGCCATTGCCTCCCAATGAATCCTTTTACCTGCATCTTCGCATGATTCCCCTGCCCGCAGGGGGCAACAACAAATGTTGCCATCGCCTCCCAATGAATCCTTTTCCTGCATCTTCGCATGATTCCCCTGCCCGCAGGCGCAACAACAAATGTTGCCATTACCTCACCTCTTGGAGAACATAGCATAAGCGAAAAAGGCGACGGATACAACGGACGCAAAGGAAAAAATAGCAGCGATAACTCACATAAATATCAACTTTTATATACAACTTTCTTCAAGTGTCTATAAGAAAATAAGGTGATTTGTTGAATATCAAAAAGCCGACTTGACAAGCCCCTCAAAACAGGCTACATTTGACCCCAACCCTAAGGGCGGGGCCCCGTTTTTTTCCCACCAACCGTCTCGCTTGTTTTGGGCTCGACGACATCTCCCTGCTGCCCCGCGTCCTGAAGTACCCCGTTTTTTCCCACCAACCGTCTCGCTTGTTTTGGGGACCTGGGGGCCTGCGTCTTTTGGGAAGCACCCAAGCGCAGTTGGTGCTGCCATTATCACGGCTGGGGTTTGAGGCCTGCGTCTTTTGGGAAACGTCCGCTCGCTGACACCTTAGTCGAATAGCTTTTTACATCTGGAACACTCCACTCAATTGCGAATGGTTATCAGGCAACAAGATTCAGCAAGGAGGAAATGGAAATACCAGCCGTGCCACCTTGGGAAAGGGTTCCAGTTCCAACTTGCCGCTTGCATTCGTCGCGTATTTGTTTAAGAAGTGTGAAATCAATGATTCTGATGCTCTGGCTGCGCCGTTTTTCCAGGTTTGCTTGACTAAAGGAGTTTTCAGGTGTATTTTATTGGGAAACTAGTGTTCTTAGGTGTAATATGATATGGATGACACCTGTATTGAACGTGTAAGGAGGTTGACGATGTCCGAGAATTTACTGATAGGTTGGGGGCGCAGGGACATATCGACGGAGGAACCCACGTCGATCCACGGGCAGTTTTATGTGCGAATCTCGAAGGGGATTCTCGACCCGATAATGGTGACTGCGTTGGCGCTGGAGTCGAATGGCGAACAGTTGGTGATGCTTTCGTGCGATGTGACAGGAATCAACGGAATGATTGTCGGCAAGATACGCGACAGAGTTCGAGAACTTGCTCCAGAAATTGACGCGGCGAAGGTGATAATGAACGCGACACACACTCACTGCACGGGCGATGTGAACGGAATCGGCATGGCGAGGACTGGACTTGACTTCCCGATGCCACCTTCAATAAAATACCAGAAGCCAGGCGATTACAGTTTGTTTTTCGTGGAGAAATGCGCCGAGGCGATAGTCGAGGCGTGGAACAACCGTGCACCTGGGGCAATGGCGTGGGGCTATGGCTATGCTGCTGTTGCGCACAGTCGGAAAACATGGTATTTTGACGACCTGTCGAAGCGTCCTGGCATGGCTGGCACGAGCGGGATGGCGGTCAACGGCCATGCCTGCATGTACGGCAACACGAACGACCCGCTGTTCAGCCACTACGAGGCGGGGGCGGAGCATCAGATCAACTTCCTCTATACATTCGATTTGGAGAAGAAACTCACAGGCGCGGTGATAAACCTGCCGTGTCCGTCGCAGTGTTCGGAGAATGAGTGGAAGTTGACAGCTGACTACTGGCACGATGTTCGCACACTGCTTCGGCAAAGGCATGGCGACATTGGAATTCTGCCGCAGTGTGCGCCAGCGGGCGATTTGTCACCTCACATTCTGCATTACAAGGCGGCGCAGCAGCGTCGCCTGACGCTCAAATTCGGTCCAGGCGAGGAACACTATCGCGAGGAATACAACCGCAAGGACATCGCAGAGAAGATATGCTGTGCGTTTGACGACGTTCTCGGCTGGGTGTCCAAGGACATCCGAACGACGGTCAGGCTGCGCAACAGCGTTGAGACATTGCAGTTGGAACGGCGTCAGCCGCTGAAAGGCGAAATGGAAAACGAACAAGACTTGTTGCGCGAACTGGAAGAGACGCCTTTCAAGACGACTGGCACAGAGGCCGAACAGCTTTATGCGAACTCCGTTCTTGCCGCGCGGCGCGGTCGGGCAAAAGGCTTCCTGAATAAGTGCGAGGTGGCGTTGAGAGGCGAGGCATATCCATGCGATCTGCATGTCGCCGCAATCGACGACATCGCGTTCGTGACTTCGCCGTTTGAACTGTACTCCGATTTCATGCATCGCATAATCGCCCGCAGTCCGTTTATTCAGACATTCAACATACAGTTGGCAGACAACCAGAGCTATTCGGGCGGTGCAAGCTATCTGGCCACAGAACGAGGCGTCGAAGGCGGAGGCTACAGTGCCTCGCGCTACTGCAACGATGTTTCGCCAAAGGGCGGACAGCAACTTGTGGATTCGACTGTCAAGCGTCTTAAGAGCATGGTCGGTCTCATGCTGCTGGCGGTGCTGGGCAGTCTTTTCCTTTTCATCCTGTGACTAGCAGAATACCATCAATAGGTGTCCGAGGAAAGCGATGCGGATATTCTGCTTGCATAGGGATGCCGTTACAAAAGGGGCAGGGAGTTCCGCGCGACAAATGCAAACGGGAAGTGGGAGCTGGAGCCCGTCCCCAAGGCGGCACGACTGGCCATTGAAAGCATGGGGCTGGAAATCCCGACCCCTGTCGAGTAGTTACCCCTGTCGAGTAGTTATTCGCCAATTTTGGGGAGTTACGGATTACCATTCGCGGTTCAGGTGTGTCGTATGCACACACTTCATCACGCCTTTCTCGTTACTTTCCATGTCCTTGACCTTTCTTTCCCTGCCGGTCCGCGCGTCCCATGCCCGTCGTCACATGCCACGGTCCTTTTTGGTCTTCTTGGCGCGATCGGAGTGCTGGAGGCTCAGGGTTTGGAACGTCGCCTCAAGCTCGTCTATGGTCTCCATGAGGCCATGGCCGCCAGTCACAGTGCGGATCGCCTCGTTTGTGTCGTAGAGGGGCATCTCCATCCGCCCGATCTTGCCGCAGATCTCCGATATCTGCTTGTTCATCTTGTGCGTCTTTGTAAGCTGTTCCAGCTTGAGGAAGTCGGATTTTGCCAGTGACTTGCCCTGGCGCATCAGGTTCTTCTCCGTCGTCTTGAGTGCCATGATTTCTTCCTCTAGCGCGGGCAGGTACTTGACGGTCAAGTCCTTGTTCCATCCACGGCACGTCTTGTAGAGCTCCACTATCTTCGGGTGCTGCTTCGTCGCCTCCATCTCGATTGTCTTGATGCGCGAGATGTCCATCATCTGCTGGATGTCGGAGGTGCTGGCGTTCAGTATCATCTCGCGCATCTGCTGCGCGTTCTCCGAGGCATCAAGTATCTTCTTGTTGAGGTACGCCTCCCTGTTGCCAGAAAACGTCACGTTGATGAACGACTTCGCGGGGTCGTGTCCAGTTATCACCCTAGGCGCGTTGTTGACGCACTCCTGGAGGTTGTCCCCGTATTCATACTTGGAGACGTACTTTCCATTGCGCGTGATCTTCATGCCTTTCTCCTCGACCAGCCCGAGGTCGAAGTCCATGCCGACGTCGTGGCTCGTGCCATGACGGAACGACTTTAGCTTCTGCTCGTTGAAACCCCTGTTCTGCATTTCGTAGAGCGCACGGTCCTGGACGAGCTCGTTTATCGTATCGGTGACCTCCGCGAAGTCCTTGCTCGTACCCTTGGCAATCAACTTCTTGTCAAACTTGAGCATCCCCTTGGCGAGGACGTTCTCGTTCACCGCCCCTGCCGCATGGAACATCTTGTGCCGTGCCTCGATGATGGCCTCCTGATTGCCCGAAGTGTCCTTGATTTTGTCGTAAGCCGCCTTGGCCTCCTCAAACAGCTCGATCTTCTGCTTGGCGAAATTGGTCTCGAAGATTGCCGAGTTCACATCGAACGCCTTCGGCTTCTTCGTGGCGAGCTTCGGCGAGGGCTTCGATTTCCTCACCTTCTCGGCATCGGACGAGTTCAAGCTGCCAGTCGTGTCGTCAGGCCTCTTCATCGTGGCGTTGAGGTAGGGGAGGCAGAAGTTCATGACGAATGATATCTCGCCCCTCTTGAACATCTCCATCAAGCCGCCCTTCTTGTATCCCTCATAGGCGTCGTAGACGACTTCGAACACCTCGTGATACTGACGCGCCGCATTCTCAATGCCCTTCCAGAAGCCTCCTTCTATCGTGCCTTCCGTGAACATGTACATGCAGGCGATTCCCTCGGATGCGCTGATTCCAAAACCTCCGTCGGCGATGGAGATGATGACGTCGCTGATGGTCTTGACGGACTCAATGCGCTTCACGCGGTCGGCGCCCGCGATCGCGTAATCCTCGGTCATCGCCTGGTTGAACTCAAGATTGCCCATGAAAATGTTCTCCATCGTGTCACCCAGTTTGCGCCATGCTGCGGTGTTGTCAGGCTCGCCGGAGGATATCTTCTCCATAATGGACCACGCCTTCTCCTGCTGGGAGACTGACGGCAGCCTGGAAACAAGCTGCTCGGCGCGCTTGCGCGCGCGATTGGCCTCCTCAATCTCCGCCACCTCACGGGCACAGCTCTCGCGCAGCTGAATGATGCTCATGTCGTCGAACGGTGTGCGGGATGCCTTGAACACCCCCGTCTGCTCGGCGCGAATCCGGTCCTCCTCATATATCCTGTTGGACTCCTGGCACGTGATCGACCACTGTATCGACTTGCGCTCGGCCTCGCTCTTGGCCTGCGAAAGCTGGCTCTTCAGGCGCGAGATATTGCCGTTGATGAACTTGATGTTCTCCAGGTGGAACTTGATCGCCTCCTCCTTAGCCTTGGCCTGTGCAAGGTGCTCGGCCTGTGAGGCGTCCATCTTTGCCGTTTTCGCCTCGGCCAGCGCGTCGGGAACGTCGCTCTTCCAGGCCGCGACCGCCTCTTCGCGGTACTGCGCGTCGAGGCTGTCGGCAATCTTGTCGAACTGCTTCTTCGCCTTCGCAAACTTGTCCGGTGCCTCCTTGTATGCCTTCTCCGCGGTCTTCTTCTCTTCAAGCGTGCGCCCAGTCTTCGTTCCGTTCGCATTCTCGTCGGACATCGACAGGATCAGGGGGCATTCGCCGATGCGGCGGGAGGCCGTTGTCTTGTAGCGGTGCTTGACGACGTTGGACTTCTTTCCGTCCTCCTCCACGAAAGAGGTCGTGTGCTTGCAATTGAGCAGCACGTCTCTTCCATCGGGATCCTTCGCCGCCTTGCACCACCTCGTGGGCGTCATTGTTTGTGAGCTTCTTCCTGCTCTCCACCGTCCACTTCAGCGTGTCATTGTCCTTCGCCTCCCTGGCGAGTTTTTCAAGGAGGTCAACTAGTTTCCCGATGCCAGGCTCGCCGAGTTTCGTCTCGACGTACGCCTTCAGGGCCGGGATCTTCTCGGCGGCGGAAAGCCCGTCATCAGCCGAGAACATGTCGAGCATCTCCTACAGCTCGGTGCTTAGCGCGGCATCATTCAGTGCCCTACCGTTCTCAACTTTCAATTCTCGGTTCTCAATTCTGGATTCGCCGCTCGCCGCTGCCTTCACCATGTCATCGAAAGGCAGCCAGCCACCGCCGTTTACCGAAACGGAAACGGCGTAGGGGATTCTCGTCTTTCCCTTGTTGCCATACGTCCCGCCTGTATCTCCAAAAACGAGCGTGAATTTGTGCAGACCCGCCGTGGCCTCCCATGAGCTTTTCCGTGCAACATCGTCCTTGGAGTTCTTGACGAGCCACTTTTCGTCGAAACCGATGGCAATATAGTCGTCGTACCCCGCCACGACGGCCCACGTCCCCCGCTTGTTCGGGCGACACCAAGAACCAGCC
>JAFTAC010000399.1 GCA_017458805.1 Victivallales bacterium
ATTCCTGTTATTACTTCACCTCTTCTCAACTGACACCTGGCGAAATGAAATTGTTGGATAGTAGTGATATTTGGTTCATGGACTTTCATCCCAAGATGGTTTGGTTTGGCAGCAAAGACGATTGCATCATGCTCCAATACATGAATGGTATCGTCATTGAGGCAAAGCATATGATTTGGAAACGAAAATAGTTGGAAGCAAATGTTGCCACGAGAGTCTTTTTTAACATAAAGATTCTACTCCTCCTCGTCAATTCCTTGCAACGCGGTTGAAATGCGTTGATGGAGGATATATTAGATGAGTGACGAAAACGGACGGATAAGTCTCACAAACAGATTAGTAGCCTGATTGAAACAAAGGAATAATAGACATGGATGCAAAGCATATTACGGCGGATTTTCTCAGTGGCAGGCTGGACATTGCCGAGTATCGCCGATTATTCGACGTGGAGAAGGAACTTGAAGTGTTCCTACAGAAAATCGTCGATGACATCAAGGTTTCAGGCGGAAAGATTGAGCCCTATCCTTTTCAGATGGATGACGGTAGCGTTTTCATGGGCACTGAAGGCATTCCCTATCTTCTCGCACCTGAAACTGACCCAGGCCTGGAATACGGGCTGCCGCCTCAATATGAATCCGTCAGGCAAATGCTGACATACGAGTGCAGGATGATTACCCACAATGTTCGAACCGCCGCAGGAGCAAGCGCATTTTTCAATCAGGTGCTTGTCCTGTATTGGCAGGTTGACAAAGATATCAAGCCAACGAACAAATACAGGGAGGCATACGGATTTGCATTGGATGTCATTCCAAAATATCTTGTCGGCGGTGAAGCGGAGATGTATATTCAGGAACATATCCTTCCCTTGTTTCCTGAGACAATGAAGAAGTCAGAACGAAAAACGGCTGTGAAAGCCAAAATCAAGGAGGAGTTCCGCAGCGAAAAGGGCTATCCGTGCTGGGTTCAGTCATCCGAATGGCCGCTTGGCAAAGACGGGAGGCCAATGACTTATTTGGGCAAGGGAAAGAACTCTGGTGGTATCTATCGCTGGCGTTTCAGGGACGAGACCAATGGCGAGATTGTCGTTGTGGAACAATGCTTTTGAAATACTGAGTAACAGAGTATTGGCGCAAACCAATGGCAATTCACTTTGGTAAAGAGAAATTGTTGAAAGTCACCCAAAGCCCTATGAAGCCCCTCCTCCGCAAAATCTTCTTCTGGGACGACCCCGTGCAGGGCGCGTTCTTCGGGCTGACGCTGCTGCCGGTCGCCGTATGGTTTGCGTTCTCGGTCTGGTGCGGCATAGTGGTCTTCAATTATGCCTTGCTCTTCAAGTCCTCCGTGAGAGCGTTTCTGATGATTGTCGCATCTGGCATCTTGGGATATGTTCTGGTCCTGGAACTACGGATGCAGATTCTGCTCCGCTGGAAACCGACGTTCCCCCGGACACGAATATGGATTCCTCTGGGGCTTTTCGCGCTATCGCTGTTGTACGGGGAGGTTGTTTACTTCCAGGAAGATATGCATTGGTTGTTGGTAATGTGCGGCGCGCTTGTCCTGGGATGCCTCCTTTGGAACTTCCAATTTTTCGCCGTGTCGTGGAAAAACCTTGCTGGAGCGATTGCGTGGGTAGGCGCTTTGCACGTGTTCTGGACTACATTCGTCTTCGCGTTCCACAGCGGCGCGATGCACGGACTGATTACCACATCCCGGATAATGTGCGGCAGTCTTTTCGAAGAGGAAATCTACCTGGGTTTCCGTATTTCGACTGCGGTCGGCAGTTTTTGCTTCGTGTTGCTTGGAATCCTCCTGCTGGTTGCGGGATACCTTCTCTTCGCCAGTCTGCTGGCGGACTACGCGAAGATTCCTCTCCGTAAGTTGTTCAGCCGCAAGATATGGTGCGTTTGGGGAATCGCGGCTGGAAGTTATGTCCTCTTTCTGTCCCTTGCCCTCTGGGAGACTGCATCTTACCATCGCGCCACCAAGAAGTTAGAGACGCATTTCGGGCATCCGCTGACTTCTGCGGAACTGGAGCGCCAATTCTATGAGGGACGTCCCGCCAATCCCGCGTTCTGGGAACAAATAGAGACAACCCTCAAGGAATATCACGATTCACAGGACGAACTGGAAGATGAGTTATTTTATCATACTACCGACACTACTGACGCGGTTTTACCCGAATCCATCCACGCCAGCATCAAGAAGCACTTTCTGGCTAATCCTGGACGTCTGAAACTGGAGCAGATGCTCACGGGTCCCATTCCACCGCCGAAGCGTAATTACGCGGACGAGCAATTACTCTATGCGATGTTAACCCCGGACATCTCGAAGGTTCGGGATCTTGCCCGACAGGGATTGCTGCGCATCGTTTACGCCTTGGAGGATGGCGAGTTTGACGTGGCGTCCGCCTCCCTGGAACGAATGGATGCCTACCGTGAATACCTTTGGAAAGACCACATCCATATCTCGTTCCTTGGGGGAATCCGCGTGGAGGACTTCCGTTTGAAGGCGATGGAGAAAATCCTCGCCTCTGGACTAGCGCCCGACGAGTGGCTGACGGCGCAGGCGGCAAGACTTGCCGAGGTGGAGCACCAGGCAGACCTGCTGGAGGAGCATTTCCTCTTTGGCGAGAGCGTCATCAATCTCAACATCTTCCATTGGCTTGCACACTATGCGGGGG
>JAFTAC010000043.1 GCA_017458805.1 Victivallales bacterium
CCCATGACCGCCGCATTGCATGAAAACTCCACTCGCTTCAGCTTCGCCTTTGAAGAGGCTTCACAGAAGCTTTTTGATTCAATCCAGCCATCGGGTATCGAAAGAGCGTATTTGTACATTGTTATTCTCCTTGGTTTGTATTTTCAATGATTGTCTCAAACAAATGGATTCACACATTGTATGCCACAATATAGTTGTCCATCCCCCAGATCCTCTGACCATATTTCAGAGCACTCTGCTTTTTCTGCGGCAGCAACTATCTGCGCATCATAAAATTGCAGATCATATAAGGCTTTGATCTCAATAGCTCTGTTAACTAGTTGGACAGTTACTGGCACAATATTCCGAATCCTCTGTAAATGTCCCATGCACTGACTGACCATTTTACCATCCATATTACCCTTTTTAAACAAGACGTTTGCACACTCCGACAATACTTGAGTGGAAATGACGAAGTCCTCCCCTGCCAGGGCTTGGACCAAGATCTCCAAAGCCAACTTTCTCTTTTGCTCGTCTTGGCTGAGCAAGGCATAGTTCAGCACATTTGTATCCAGAAAAACCATGCTCTTACCTACCTTTGTTCCATTTCATCGCGTGTAATAGTTGTCCCTTTTGGTATAGTTGGTACAATACTCTTGAAAAAAGCCAAAGCTTTTTCCGTATTATCTTGGCGAACTGATTCCTGAGAAAATCTTTTTAGATGTTCTCTTACCATCTGATTCAGACTAGTCCCATGTTTTTTCGCATATTCCCGTGCATTCACCACTACGTCATCTGGGATTGACAATGTTATATTCATACGTGTTCCTCCTTATGTGTTCACACATAATATATGCTAAATCTTTATTCTGTCAACAAGATTCAACGAAAAACAATTTTGTGGCACTCCGTCTTATGTTATCCCTCAGTGATTGATATGAGCCGCGTTAGCGGCGGCATGAACATAGCCGCGAGCGAAACCCACGGGAAAAGCGTTTTCCCGCATTCCTTTGCGCCATGCCGCGTAGCGAAGCGGAGCAGCAAGGCGCAGAAAAACCAGCAAGTATTATCAACCAGTGAGGCACTCCATCTTATTTCAGCGGCTCGTCCGAACCAAAGGCGATGGTGTCGGTTCTGCCAGGCCAGACCACTTGCACGGAGGTATTGGAGATGCGCTTGATGGTCGGCAGAGGCTGGCTATTGTCGCGCCTGGGGACAATCACCATCAGAAAGTGCGGATTCACCGTGTCAGAGACGGTGTGCTTCAGGTATGGGTGTGTGCCTATCCTGCTGGTTTCAAACCAGTCACAGGAGGTCTCGCCACCCTGCGAGTTCACAGGATAGACCGTCACCGTCGCAGGGCTGGCGTCGTTCAGCCCGTAGATTTCGTTGTCAAACGGATACTTGCCGACCTGCTTCGCCTGCGTGGCCTCCATGCAGATACCATCAGGCACGCTTCCCGTGGGGGTGAGGGGCGGAATGCTATTGTAGGGGAGCACCAGCAGACGCGCCAGAGCCGTGTTGGTTTCGCGGCGAGAAACGACAATCGACACCTTTTCGCCCGCCTTGAAGCTGTATTTGACGGGCAACGCCTCGCCGAAGTGCTTGTAGTCGGACCAGCTGAAGGAGCGTGTGGTCGCCAGGTCCCAGCGTTCCCCCACACTGCCATTGACGCTCAGGAAAAAGCTGTCGGACTGGTCCAGCACGGGGCCCAAGGCCGCCGTCAAACCGACTATCTTGTAGTCGCCGTCCTTGGGGATGACAGCCTCGAAAAGCGCGGCGCAGTCTTTGTCGCGCGTATGGGTGATAAGGATGGGCAGACGCAAATCATCGGTTCGCAGGGTCCACTTGTCGGGGGCAACATCTACTTTGTAGCGCGCATCGAAGTGCCAGAGCCATGTGAAGTCGTGGGGCTTGCCGTCCTTTTTGCGTATGTCGTCATAGACCACGAGATAAGGTGGCACGTTGCTTTCCCCCTGCGGGCGGACCAGCACCCATTCGCGGCGGTAGCGTTCCACATTCATGCCTGTGGCCATCGGCAAAAGTCCCCTGGCGTAACGCTGGTTCCATGCTTCATCCGCATCCACGCGAATCCAGTCATAACGGTCGGTATGGCGGTAGCCCGAGATGTAGCCGTTGCTGTTGTTGTGGCCGCTCAAGGGCTCTCCGACACCGTCAATGAGCACCATGTTGTGGGCGTAACTGCTGCCGCTCTTCTTAGGGTCGCCGTCGTTGCCGTAACCGCTGTCAATGAAGGCCTCCAGCCCGTATGCGCGGAAGGTGAACGCTCCCTTGTCGGACTGGTCATGACCAGCTGCGTGAGGTCCCGCCTCGATGGCGAGATGCAGCGAATCTTTGCCGAAGCCGACGCGGCTGACAGCCAGCCCGCGTCCACGAAAATGCATTGCCTGTGGAAGGACGGCTGCAAGGTCATCCAGTTCCTTGATGGATTTATAGAAAAAGGTGTTGATGATTGACAGAGCGGGATTTGGATTGAAATTGCCTTTGTTGAACGACCATGCCATAATCTGTCCCAGCGTCCCGTAGCTCAAATGCCTCGGACCAGGCGCCTCGCGGAAGTGCGACAGATACTCCAGCTTCTCAGTCATGACAGGTGGCATGGGAAGCCGCTCGCCAGGTCTGGCAGGGTCTTTTTTTGCCAATTCCGCATAGCGTCCCATCGCATAATGGTAGAACTGGCCACCTACAGGGGCCCCGAAGTTGCAGTCGCTCAGGTTGTTCCAGACAAAACCTCCTGGCAGCATCTCGTAGGCAATCCACGGTGCGACCAGATGAGCGTTGGTTTCGGTAAAGAGATCCCCCCTGCCCTGCATCCGCAATGCCTCCATGAAAATCACGCCGCTTCCAATGCCGTAGCAGATGTAGTTGGGGCCCTCGTGGCAGCAGCCGTCAAAGTCGATGCCCAGTGTAAGGTAGTCTTTCAGGTGCCTGCGCATCTCGAAGATGATGGCCTCCTCCTGTACCTTCGTCTCCCCCTCCAGTGCAAGCATGCCCAAACCAGCGCAACTGACGATGCCTGGGTCCCAGTTCCAGACGCGCTCCAACGGGTGCATTCCCCAACCGTCGCTCCATGCACGGTCGTAGATGTCCTGCACAAAACCCAGCAACGTGGTTTTGACTATCTTGCGTTCCTCTGGCGTCATCACATGCCAGCACCAGTCATAGCCCAGCGCCAACGCACGGACATAGAATGTGCGCGTGTAGAAGAAGCCATAGTTCAGCTCCTTGGTGTTCGTGGTGATGATGCCTGCCAGCTTGACCATCAGCTCCGCCGCCTTGCGCGAGTACCTTGCATCGCCTGTGATCAAACCCACCGCCGCCAGCGGTTCTATGGGGGTGATGGCGTTGACAAGGACGCCTTCATAGCGTCCACGGTTCTGGTGGGCTGTCAAGCCGCTGCTGTTCTGGTATTCCAGCAAGTATTGGCAAGGATCGTAGTTCTTTTTCGGCTTTTCAGCTGGAGCAGAGTTCTCCACCACACCGCCTTTGGCATTGGGCCAGATCTTGATGGTGGTGGTTTCGTTATCCCGACGACGGGACGTCGTCGTTACCTCTTGGCTCGGCGACCAGAAGGGGCCGTTGGGGCCAATCGCCCAGTTCGGGCCGTCGGGCCAGGACAGGTACTTGTCCGCCCAGTTTATAAGAGCCTCGTATCCAGCTTGTTCCATGCCTCCCATCGTCGCTTTGGCACGTATCTCCTCCAGCTTTTTACCGTGAAGAATGAGACGCGGATGGTCGGCATCCTGGCCGTTCAGTTTCGTCTGGAGTCCAAGTGATTCCAAATGTCTTAGCGAAGCAATGGGTTCCGTCTCCAGAACAGCCCGCATGGAATCGACTTCAATAACCGTCGGCGCAAAGAAATTGGCAACCCACATTTCAAGTGAATCGCCATCCTGCAACATGGAGGTCGTGAAGCTGCCCTTCGCATTTCCCACCCCCGTGAACTGTTGCACAGGCATGTAGAACTCATGCCACTCCATATCCCCATCTGCAAGATTCACGATGTGCTGGTTGTACTGAATCTGCGTCTTGTCGCGTTGCATATTGATTTTGCCCGCAAAACCGCAGCAACCCTCTTTGAGGCGCACACGCCCCGCAAATCCCAGAAGACCTTGTCGTGCCTCCTTTCGAATCGGAATCTGAAACCACCCGAAATTGTAGTTGGCGGGGTCAAACGCAATGGTCAAAACGCCGTCCGCATACTCAAGTTTCGTGTTGTCCTTGTGCTTCAGCCTCGCCTTGCACTCAGCCATCATGTCAACGCCGTCAGCCGCCAGCAGGAGGCCAGCCATGCAAACCATCCATGTGATTCCACGTATCCTCATCATCTGACCTCTTGTATATGAAAACTATGGGAACTATATTCTTTAGTTGCTTGCAGGCCTCTCCCTAGAGGACTTAAGCCCTAGAAGACTTAGAGGACCTAAAGGACCTAAACTTAGAGGACTTATCCTAGAAGACCTAGAGCATGTCGGAAACTCAAGTACATAATTCCC
>JAFTAC010000400.1 GCA_017458805.1 Victivallales bacterium
AAATCATGAAGACGCGCGGGCTCCGCACCGTGCGCGAAATCATGAAGACGCGCGGGCTCCGCACCGTGCGCGAAATCATGAAGACGCGCGGGCTCCGCACCGTGCGCGAAATCATGAAGACGCGCGGGCTCCGCACCGTGCGAATACAACTATGAAACCCTGCATATTCACCATCATATTGACGCTGACCACCCTGCTGCAAGGGGCGTGGCTGGTGCCTGAAGCCGACGTGAAGCTGTCGGCGGAGATGCCCCTGTGGGGACGGCAGTTCCTCGTGCCCGTCCCGAAAGGCATCGAATGCGCCTCCTGCCTGGCCTTTGATGGCCAGGGCACCCCCCTGCCCGCCTCGGTTGTGCCCAATGTGGGCATCCGCCTGGACTTGACAGCCCTCACCAAGAAGCATCGCACGGGCCGAATGGAGCTCTACCTCTGCAAGGGGAAGCACCCGAAAGAGGTGCCCAACACCTCGCCAAACAAGGTCAAGGTCACGCTGGTCAAGCGCCCCGTCACCACTCGCGCCTTCACGGCACAGGAGATTGAACGCTATTTCGGAAGCCTGAAAACTACAGCGGCAACGGATATACGGGCTGCCTTCGTCAGCAAGATGGGCGAGCTTTCGCAGGGGGACTATTGGAAGTTCGGGGACAATCCGCACGCCTGCCACGCCATCCAGTGGGAGACTGTCCTGCATTTCGATGAAGCAACATCCTTTAGTTTCGGCACCAAGCAGCCCAACACCGCATGGGCCATTCTTGCGAACGGCATGCCCATGGCCGACTGGACGTCAGCCGAGCAGCGGGACGGTGCATTCATGGGGAAGGTTTGGAACGACATGCCCAAAGGCACTTACACGATCCAGCTGCTTTCCCTCCTGCGACGGGATGAAGCCCCGCCAGAGGCCCTCATCCTGCGCAACGGCAAGCCAGAGCCCATCACGGGCGACGCCGCCCCAAACTACCTGCCTGGCTTCACGCTGGAAACCAAAGACAAACCAGAGGAAACAGCCTCCTTCTTCTACAACGCCGTCGGCGCCACCCATTTCACCGCCACGGACGAGACCGTCTGCCAGGCGACCGTCAAGGCAAAGAACGCCGTGTTCATCGACCTGGAGGGCAAGGAGTTGAAGCTTAATGGCGACACTTTGCTGCATGACGCCTGGTTCCGCCCTGGCGTGCGCCTCGGTGGCAAATGGGAGATTTCCGCCGTGGAACGCTTCCACCCTGCCCAACCGCTTTTCCTGCGGGCGCGAATCAGCAAATCGCCGCTGGTCATCCCGCATAACGCTCCACTGGAGTGCATGCTGAAAATCGATGCACCCGAAACCGCTGGTGCGCTTCTCGCGCAGGCCACCCTGGTCACGGAATTCTGCCTTCCACACAATACCGTAGTGGAAGTAAATGGCACCACTGGCTTTCAGGACAGCATTGAAATCCTTTCACGGCAGGAAGAGCCATTGGCGGGAAGACGCACCATCCCATTCAGCCTCAAGGCCATTCCACCCAAGGCCTACTATGCTCAATTCCGCGTCATCTATGGTACTAAAGACGTTCTGACCCCCGCAAGGCTGTACCTCATCCGCCCACATGACGCAGAGGGCAACAATGTCCAGCCCATTGGCAACGCCCTTTCATCTGGCTCAAGAGCCACACTGGTCTGCAATCCGTTCTCTGCCACCAAGGCGAAGAAACCCTTGCCTGCCGTGCCAACCATCGCTGTTCTCGACGCCTTCTCAGGGGCATCCAATGCCCCCAAAGGCATTCTAAAACTAGAGGATGCACTGAAAACCAGGCTGCAGCAAACGGAGTTCCGCCATCTCGCGCCTATTGAAGCAGAGGAAGGTGCCACAACCACCGCCACCCTCCTCGCACACCTATATGAATTGCTCCAATGGTCTCCAGGAAAGGCATTGCTTGTCAATGGGCTAGCCTGCCTCCTGGAGCAGGAGGAACCGCTCTTCAACGCCACGCTCCTGCTCTTCATGGTGCAGGCGTGCCTGGAGCAAGGTGTCGAACCCATCCTCGTGTGCCTTCCCCCACTGCCTGGGCTAAGCGTGGAGACCGCTCGCCTGAACGCGCTCTACACGAAGGAAATCGCCGTTGCGCTGGGCCTCTCCGTCATCGACCTCTACTCCAGGCAACTCGCATCCCCCGTCGATGTGGAGGCGTGGTACAGCGCAAAGGGCATTGCCTCCGCCGTGCCCAGCGACAACGCCATCAACTGGCTTGCCGACCAGATTGCACCATTCCTCCTCGTCCTGAAACAAAAGAGGCAATGATTTGCCAATACGATAGTTAAAAATGCCACAACCACCACCCAACAAGATTTGCGACCTGACCACGCACGACAGCAGTGCGCCTCTTTCGCCCAGGGGCTTCCCGCAGGCGACGCTGACGCTTTGCGCCTGGCAGAAGTGGTTCCTCATCGGAGCCGTCGCCGCCCTCGCCCTCTGGGCTCTCCTCGACTACCGAAGCGAGCTGCTGGTCATCAACTTCATACTGACCGTCTTCTATCTCCTGACAACGCTTTACCGCATGCTCATCATCGAACTTGCTCTGCGCAAGCCACGTGAGATGCGCTTCACAAAGGAGGAGATTTCACGACCGCCGAATGGCAAGCAGTGGCCCAAGTACATGGTCATCCTGCCCATGTACAAGGAGGGAGACGTGCTGCCCAACCTCATACGCGGCCTCCAGAAACTCGACTACCCGAAGGACCGCCTTGAAATCAGGCTGCTCATCGAGGAGGATGACGAGGAGACCCTCGCCGTCGCCGACAAGCTCGACCTGAAGCCTCCCTTCAAGGTCGTCCGCATCCCCAAGTCCTACCCTCGCACGAAGCCGAAGGCCTGCAACGTCGGCATCGAGGACGGCGACGCAGACTACCTGGTCATCTACGACGCGGAGGACCAGACCGAGCCCGACCAGCTCAAAAAGGCGGCCCATGCCTTTGCGAAGTGCCCGCCGAACGTGGCGTGCATCCAGGCGAAGCTGGGCTACTACAACTCCACCTTCAACCTGCTGACGCGCTGCTTCACCGCCGAATACGCCACCTGGTTCGGACTGTGCCTGCCAGGGCTTGACTGCCTCCAGGCGCCCATTCCGCTCGGCGGCACCTCCAACCACTTCCGCCTGAACGTCCTGCGCCAGGTCGGCGGCTGGGATGAATACAACGTCACGGAGGACTGCGACCTTGGTCTGCGCCTCTTCAGCCAGGGCTGGCGCACACGTATCCTTGAATCCACCACATGGGAGCAAGCATGCCCCTCCGTCCCCTACTGGATCAAGCAGCGCTCCCGCTGGGTCAAGGGCTACGTCCAAACCTACTGCATCCATACCAGAGACCTGCTGAACTTCCACCGCAAGCTGGGCTTCTGGAACAGCCTGCAATTCCACTTGCTCATCGGCGGCACCTTCATCAGCCAGCTCGTCAACCCGCTCTACTGGATTATGACACTGCTCTGGCTCTTCGTGCGACCTGCTGGCCTGGACCAGTTCTTCCCGACCTCCATCTTCGCCATGGGCTCCTTCTGCCTCTTCGTCGGCAACTTCATCTTCGTCTATACCAGCGCCATCGCATGCGTGCGGCGCGGTGTCGGCGAGCTGGCGAAGTATTCGCTTCTCATGCCCTTCTACTGGATGATGATGAGCATCGCCGCCTGGAAGGGCTTCCTGCAACTCTTCTCGAACCCGCACCATTGGGAAAAAACCAAGCACTTCGCCGACCCCAATGCTGCTGCCAAGAGCAGTTAGTGGTTAGTGGTTAGTGATTAGTGGTTAGTGATTAGTGGTTAGTGATTAGTGGTTAGTGGTTAGTGGTTAGTGGTTAGTGGTT
>JAFTAC010000401.1 GCA_017458805.1 Victivallales bacterium
CAGTGGCGCGAGGTCTTCCATGGAAAGGATTTAATTCAGGGGCAGTTCCTGCATGCTTACGGCGATGGCAATGTACCCCAGCCAATGGACCAGATGAAGCTGCAATGCAAGCATATAGCACAATGGCTGGATGCAGGCACGCTAGATGGCTGGTGCATCCTTAACAATGGCTGGTTCAGCAAAATCGACCACAAGGAACAGCTGGACTACCTTAAGAGCTTCTGGGATTGGTACAGGGATACCCGTACTGTCAGATGAGTCTTTAGGTGCTGGTGATGACTACGCTCGCATAATTTCCCACTCTCCCGTGGCAAGACTGGCAATGATAGAAGTCCCATCAGCGTATGTGGTCTTCTGGCGGTTACCGTCAAGGAACTCATGCGATACCATCTCTTCCAGGCAGGTAGAGCGCAATTCCTTTGAGATGCGGAGGTTGTGACTGTCGAATGATGTTGGGAGAAGGGTGTAGAGTGCCTGATAGGCACGATATTCCGAGCCTATGACGCCACACGTGCCGATGCCCGCGTAGTTGAGTACGCAGTCATGGTAGATGAGCTGCCAGAGCGGAATCGAAATGGCGTTCAGCGCGTTTTGCCAGCGGGAAAGGCCAATATAGGCTCCCAAGTCAATACAATCGAGGAAGCAGTCTCTGGGCGAGCTTTCTGTTGCGACTGCGCCGAAGTGGCGTTTTGCCTCGCGCAGAATCTCCTTGCGCATCATGGCGTCGTCGCGTGCGGAGCCTGGATGGTCGGGGTGGAAGCATGGTTCGCAGGAGGTGCAGCCGAGTACGTCGATGTAGATGCATCCGCGCCCAGATAGTTCTGCGATTCGCGGCAGGTCGCGTTTGGCGTAGTTGAGGCCGATGGCGCTGCACATAAGGTAGCAGCGTCCGCCATGCCATATTCCTCCACGCAGAGGCGCACCATCTTGTGTGTGGAACATCTCCTCGAAATCGAACTCGGGCGAGTTGCGGTAGCAATCGCGGTAGTTGTCGTGGACGGAGAGGATGTAGTCAGGCGAAAGGGAACGTCCGTATTCGGCGCTGGTCTTGAAATCCTCCGCCGTGCCACGTTCGGGATTGACGGGGAAGCGCGTCGGATAGCCAGAGTCGAAGCCATAGCGGTTCCAGCCTGTGTTGAGGATGCAGACGCGGTCAAAGCCAGCGGCATGGGCGGTGTCGAAGACCTCGCGGGCCGACCAGTTGTTCGGCTTGCCCTCATCATCGCCTGAAGCCTTGTCCAGAACATACAGGCTGTAGTCGCGCTCGACGCTTGGAGGCGGCTGCGGGGTCCAATAGACGTTGTGCTTCCAGATGACGCTGCCAGGCAGTTTGCCTACTTCTGGATTGGCGGCAATCTTATCCTTTAGGAGGAAAAGGCTGCCCTCCTTTTCAATGTGGCGGCGGTAGTTTTTGGCAAGAGAGACGTAGTTTTCACCTGGGGCGAGGAAGGAGATACGCTGCGTGCGCGGGTATTCGGCGAGGCCACGGATAAACTCCTGCGCCGTGTCGATGTGGCAAGGACCGTTGGTTATGGCGAGGGTTGTCCACTGGTCGAAACGGTCGGGATATCTGACGGCAAGGCCGCCCTTGTCGCCATAGAGACCGTATAGCGGAAGGATCTCGGTGCGGGTGCGTGTCGTATAGGATGGCTGTCCAGGGAAGTCTGCTATGGCGCCACATCCACGGAAGCCAAGCACGAGGGTTGCGTGGTCTGTCTGTTTCCAGCGCAGCGGTTTGTACGGGAAGGAGACAGAGAGTATTTCATCGTCAAGCCCTGTGATTGAATCAATTGTGAAAACCCCCTCGTCGTCCTCCAGGCGGATGGAGAAGGAGAAACGGAGATCTGGACCGTCTTTGGGCTTCTTAAAGCCGTTTTCGGGGAATCGCGCCCAGTAGTCCATTTGCTCAAAGGTGATGTGGATGACATTATCCCCAAGCACGGCTCTTCCGACAGCATGCTGTACGAGGTCGAAGCGATAGGAGTTGCCATAGACGAAGTAGGCGTAGTCGCTTGCGTCATAGCTCCAGCCAGACTTTGTGGAGGTGACGGTCAGCCGCGACGCATCTGCTGGGACTGTTACGCGGATGGTTCCATTGTCAAGAATGCAGTCGTTCATGGTACATTGTGGTCTTTCAATAGAGGTAATTTCAATGGCTCATATTTCCTCTGCGAGGAGGAGTTCCTCGCCGTGGAAGACGAGGGCTAGGCGGATGAGCGTGACGGTGCCCTGCGGCTTGAGCTTCCATGCTGCCGCAAGGTTGTGGTCCTCCGCATAGCGCTCAAGCTGGGACTTGGCCTCGGCAAGCAAAGTGGCTTTGGAGTTTTCATCCACCTTCTCCGACTTCTTGATGTACTTCACCTCGATGAGGGCACCGTACTCGATATTGGGGAAAGTGATGATGCGCGGGGCCATCGCAAGGTCGGCGAAGCCAAAACCAGCACGGTGCTCTGTGCGCACCGCAAATGCGCTCCCCGACGAGAGTAGCGCAGCCAGGGCGGACTGCACGGCCTTCTCCCCGTCTAGGAGGTCGCGCACAGTCAGCACCTCCTTCAGCACCTGCGCTGCCAGTTCGATGGCGGGACGCCAGGCACCGTTTTTTGCCATTCTCCCAAGGCACTCCGCAATATCCTTTGTGCGGGCATCCACATTGCAAGCGTCTTTGTAGCCATTCAGCAGAAAATCGGCTGTGAACTGCCGCATCAGTTGGTTTGGGATGGTGAGGCGGACACCTTCGTAGTCCACCTCACCGATGGTCACCATGCCGTAGTAGAAGAGAAGCGAGAGGAAGCTCTCGGTGCGCGTGAGGGTTTCTGCCTGGAATGAGCGGATGAGGTTTGCAGTGACGCTACCCTCTGTTACCAGTTGCTCAAGTGCGTTGAACTTGCCGTTGAGCCTACCGTTGGTTGTGACAACATGCCGAAGCTTGTGATAGTCCGTCCGCAGGTTCTCGTCAATCATGTCGCGAGGAAAGCGCTTGCTGACTATGCAACTCCGCAAGAAGCCAAGCAGAAGAACGGGATTGCAGACCTGTTCTCCACCGTCTTGAGAGAACCTGTAATGATCGTACCAGTCGGTGACAAGCTGGAAAGCCTGGTCGCGGTCGTGGGGGAACGCGTTTGCCTCTGCGTAGTAATCAAGGGCCGCGCGAATGTCCTTGTGGGTGAAGCCGCAAAGTGTGGCCAGTTGCGAATCCTGCGATACGTTCTCGGCGATGTTGAAGCCGCTTGTGACATCATCCAGTGTCATGGGAGAAATGCCTGTCAGCAGGATGTTGGTGATGACCTTGTTCTTCGCCTTGAGCAGTGCAAAGAAGCTCATGAAGAAGCCGTCCCCATGGCAGAGTTCTCTGTATGATTCCTCCCCCGACTGCGCCAGCAGCCTGTTCGAGAAGTTGTCGTATTCGTCTA
>JAFTAC010000402.1 GCA_017458805.1 Victivallales bacterium
CGCCATCTGGCAGCTTCTGGACAGCATCCTCGAACAGTACAAAGGCTTCATCGACGAGAACCGCATCTACGGAACAGGGCAGTCGATGGGCGGGATGTGCATCCTCAACATGGCTGCGCAGAGGGACAACTTCTTCGCGGGCATCCTGGCGGTCGGGGCGCAGTGGTCGAGCAACTACGACAAGATGTTCCAGAACGGCGGTGACCGCACGCCAGACAACGATCCGGCGAGCTTCAACGGCTTCGGCCTCGACCGCGGGAACTTCCGCAACTGGTACTACATGGTCTCGGACGACAGCATCCTCGTCGAGACCTGCACAGGAGACCTGATGGCGACGGGCGAGTGGCGCGCCCTCGCAGACTACTATGAAGCCGCAGGAGTGAAGGTCCCTTACGTGGAATGGGATCCGTTTGCACCTGTGGAGGAGCAGGAGGCCATAATGGCGCGGCTACTCGACCATGACACCGCCACGCCTGGAGGCGGCATTGTCTGGGCGGCGTTCACGCGCGGCTCGCACATGTCCACGTGGAAATACGGCTACCGCCTGGAAGCGCCTTTCCGCTGGCTCTACTCGCAGACGCGGGACAGCGAGATTAAACGAGGCAAGATTGACCAGCTGAAGAACCAATGGCTGGGCCGCGATGAAAAAGGCAAAGTCCGCGGCGGTTCCGGCACGGCCTATCTCAATTCGGCGCAGTTCACGCCGCACGGCCCTGATCCAATCTTCACCGAGGGCTGGACGCGGGAGACCGTCACCCAAGCTCAAAAAAACACTGAACGGCTCAAATGATGTTCCGACCGATGAGACGATTCAAACAGCAGCGTCCTGAAAAGACCGATTTCCAGCCAAAACCAGAGAATATCAAACATCGTCCAAATGCGATGACGCTAGCGGAAGAAAACCGTTTTGAGAAATCGCCTATGACGTTTGGCAAAGGCTCACTGAACACAATATATTAAAAGAGAACAGTAACGAGATGGTCACATAGAGAATTGGCTGCCCAAGAATGAGGTCTGCATGATGAACATAATTACCCCCAAAATGTCAAGTCATATTATTCTATCACGGATTCGGTGGATATTATATCTTGCCCTTGCAGTCTGCCTGCCAATCATGGCAGAGGAAAGTGCAGATGAATTGTTTGGGAAATACAGTCAGGAGATTAAACGTCTGTCACATTCTATGGGAGTAGACGGCAATCCTCCCGATGGCTACAGGGAAATCGCGCCACTGATTACGCAGGCGGTGGAACGGAAGCCCGATGATCCTGAAATCCGTCTGTCTGCCATTTATTATGATGTGATTCTTGCCCTCTACAAGGACTTGAGTGTTGATGAAATGATTGCCAAGTACCGAAACTACATCGCGGCGACCAAGGAGTTCAAGAGGAATTTTCCCGACTGGCCCAAGCGCCTCTACAAGGCGAGCCGTCCCAATGTCCGTGTCTCGCTGCTGAACAATGCCTTCGACATAGGAAAGCGTCTGGAAGACTACCCAGCATCAAAACTACCTGAGCTGCTGGCGGTATTTGAGGAATTGCGGCAACTATGCCATGATGAGACACTCGCGGCCATAGACAAGACAGCCTTGGAAAAGCCGTTCACAAACGCGAGGGAGCAGCGCACCTTCTGCGAAAACATGCTGATGGAGACGGGGTTCATCATCACCAACCAAGTTGCGTTCCAAACCTATCGGGACATTGAGAAGGTTATTCTGAAACGCTATCTTCTGAATCCGAAGATGGAATGCCTCTGCTTGTATGGCAAGGACTTCATGATGCCCGACTATCAGTCGTTCCCCGGTATTGTTGAGGAATGCCCTGCACTGTTCGAAAGCGACCTGTCCGCCTTGCGTGAAGCCCTTGATGACACGGAGTACATGGAACTGCTCGGAAAGACAAGCGAGCCGCATCTGGTCATGAAAAAACTGGCACTGGAGGCTCTGTCATCCTTTGTACAATCGAAGGAACGCGCCAAGGCATTGGAGACGACAATCGTATCCTTGTACCAAAAAGCAGAGAAGGCATTGGGCAAGCCGTTGTCTCCCGATGATGTGTCGGAGTATTTCCACAACTTTCATAATGTGATGCGCTGGCTTTGCGAACAGTGGTTGAAAATGGGCTACAGCGAATACGACGACAAGGCAAGTACCTGTTATGTCCGCTATCAGCAGAGCAACAAAGGCAGTCTTCCCGCCAAGGACTATCTCACCTATTTGCAGGAAAAGGCCATCAGTTCCAATGATTTTTCCAGGGATTTCCTGGATGAACTCAATGCACGAGTGGATGAGCTGTCCAAAATCCCCACCTACGAATTGCTCCAGGGCAATCCCTACGACGTTGCATATTCGATAGTCTCCAGTCATCTGTTCAGGTTGCGCCTTCCCCAGGCGCAGGAAACCATCCGCAAACTCTGCCCTCTGTATCGCCGCCTGATGCCTCATCCCGACTTCGCCGCGCAGCGCCAGGCTTTCAAAGCAAGCGGCGCACCAGATGAAGCCGTGGATCTGGCGATTCATTATCCAGAATACAGGGTCTGCGCCTCCGTCAAAGCAGTGTATGTTCTGTATTGGACTCTATTCTACAAGTTCGATGTCAGCACGGGAGAGATGAACATCCTGCCCGCAGTTCCCATTGCCCCGATGGATTTCCGCCATTCGCAAATCTCCATTGAAGAAGGTAAAAGACTGCTGGCCCGCACAGAAGACCACCTTGCTGTTTATGATTTGGAAAAGGCAGAATGGACGCACTGCGCCTGCCCTGTTCCAGGTATACTTGCGGATGCCGTCATCATCGGAGAGTCGCTTTTCCTGCTGTCAAAACAAAAAGGAGCCGCATTGGTGCAAGACATTGCCTTGTACGAATGCGATTTAGATGGCGGCAATCCAATGTTGCGTTTCTCAACGTCTGATCGGGCATCTGTTCGGGGACTGCCATCCGACAGGGCATTTGCTGTCTCCAAACTGGTACGGCTGGACGACAAACGGCTGCTCTTCATGCTTGTTTCCCAGGCTGGCTATGAGGGAGCCATTCTCCAATATGACATTTCCAATGGTAAATCCAAGGCACTGCATTCCGTGGAGACAACGGGGGCGGTGGCCTATCTGGAAAAAATGCCAGATGGACGCATCATCGGCTCCTCGAAACGTGGTTATTTTGTCTTCCAGGACAATTCCATTTCGGAGTTCGTCAACCGAAGTCCCAGCTATGTCAGCCACGACGCAAAGTACAACCTGAAAACCTACAATGTCTCTCACCCGTTTCTGATTACGGACGATGACATTCTGTTTTCGCCAGAACGGCAGTTTGCCGTCAATCTGCGTTCACCTGGAGACTATCCTTCCGCATGGTTGCCGAAGTGCGGGGAAATCATGGCGTTGCCAGAAAGGCAGTTTGCGATGGTGAACCCCCTGGGCGTCTATCTTTTTGCAGTGGAGAAGAATCCGATTGCAGCAACCAAGTCCAAACCTTTCGAGCCGCCCCAGGTTTCCGTTATTCCGATGGTGCTTCGCATCTTTCGTGCCATATATGAATGGCGTTTCTGGTATCTGATTCCGCTGTTTATCGTGTGTGGCGTGTATGCGTCATGGCTTTTGCATCGCCGCCGCAAACGCTTCTTCGTCTGGCTGCTCGTCTTCCCCCTGTTCATTGGGGGGCTTTGGATTGCCGCAACCTATTGCGGTTGGCATTATCGAATGGAATTGCGCCAGCGTTTCGCGGCATATTCTCCAGACACAAATGCCTATTCCATCGACAGGATGCCCGCAGACATCCGCCATGAATACGCCAAACACGACTACCGCCCGCGTTTTCGCGATGTCAAGGCAATGGTTCTCTGGGATATCCTTTACTTGCCGCTTCTCTATGCAATAGGCGGCATGCTTTGGCTTTGCTCGGGGAAGAAAAAAGGAAAAGAAGATGCAGCAGACACAGTGGATAATGCCGTGCCGAATGGACAGCAGGAATCTTCATTGCCGCCTCGCCCTGCCATTACGGCTTGTGAAAACGACAAAGGAAAGCCGGAGCAAACTGGGGGGCAACCCTAATCTGCCGGAAGGCATCGCCTGGCCCGTCAATTCCAAGGGGCGGGAACTGGATTTCCTTGCGCAAATCCACTGTGCTGACCTGCCGCAGGGCATGGGGCTTCCTGACCATGGCACGCTGTTTTTCTTCTATGACGTGGAAGAGCAGCCTTGGGGGCTGGATGCAGAGGCGGAGCGTGATTATCACCGTGTCATCTATTATTCAGGGGAATTGCCCAAGGAACAACGCACTCGTCAGGCAAAATGCCATCTATGGATTCCCAGGGAATGTTTCCTCGCATTCAAGGTCGTGCAGACGACATTTGAAATGGACGAGGAAGACAATGAAACAGAGCCTTGCCATCAAATGCTTGGTTTTCCGACTTGGATTCAAAATGAGAACATGGCTCCTGGCAAGTTGCTTCTTCTGCAGGTCGACACAGATGATGCAAAGGAAGATTCCCCCGGATGGATGTGGGGGGATGATGGCATTCTCTATTTCTGGATTTCTCCAGAGGATTTGGCAAACAATAACTATGACAATGTGGAGGTCATTCTCGAATGCTACTAAACG
>JAFTAC010000403.1 GCA_017458805.1 Victivallales bacterium
CTGCTCTTCCTGTGCGATGTTGGGGGCGTATGGCTGGCCTATTTCATGGCCCTGTTCGCGCGGTTCGACTTCTCTCCCTCGCAGATACCGCCTGAATACTTCCACCGCTACGCGGTTGTCATACCATATTACATAATCGTCTGCCTGGTCGCCTATAAGGTGGTGCACCTCTATGGCCGCTTATGGAAGTTTGCAAGTTACCGCGAGGTATGTGACTGCCTGCTTGCGGCGGTGTCCACTAGCGTGGCATACGGGGTGTTCGGGCTGCTGTTCCTGGAGCGGATGCCCATCTCCTACTATGTTCTCGGCGGTTTCTTTCAGTTGGGTGCACTCCTGTGCAGCCGATTGAGCGTGAGGCTTTTCAACCTAGTACATGCTCGTACATATTGGCGCAAGGCGGGGGAACCCGAGAACGCGATGCTCATCGGCGGCGGTTCGGCGGGCCAGCTGGTCCTGCGCGACCTCTCCACCACCAGCCTGCGCAACATCCAGTTCAAGTGCATCATCGACGATGACAAGGACAAGTGGAACTGCACCCTTGAGGACGTGCCCATCGTCGGCGGGCGCGAGCAGATCCTGCCCGCCGTCGCCAAGTTTGGCGTCACCAAGATATTCATCGCCATCCCCACCGCCAGCTTCAACGAGCGTCAGGCCATCCTGAACATCTGCCAGGAGACGGGGTGCGAGGTCAAGCTGCTGCCTGGCATCTACCAGTTCAGCGACGACGAGGTCTCCGTCTCCAACATGCGCCAGGTCGGCGTCGAGGACCTGCTGGGGCAGCCCCCCGCCGACGTCAATCTCAAGGAAATCAAGGCCTCCCTCCGTGGACGGTCGGTTCTGGTCACGGGTGGCTGCGGCTCCATCGGCTCGGAGCTCTGCCGCCAGATTGCGGCGCTCGGTCCCAAAAAGCTGGCGGTCTTCGACATCAACGAAAACGGCGCCTGGCAGCTGCTGCAAGAGCTGCGCGGAAGCCATCCCGACCTGGAGCTGGCGGTGCATGTCGGCTCGGTTCGGGACACGCGGCGCCTCGCTGAGGTCTTTGCGGAGCTCCACCCCGACGTTGTCTTCCACGCCGCAGGCCAGAAGCATCTCGCCCTCATGGAGGACGCACCCTGCGAGGCATTGAAGAACAACGTGATAGGCGCCTACAAGGTCGCCTATTTCGCAGCGGCGTACGGTGCCAGGCGGTTTGTTCTCCTCTCCAGCGACAAGGCGGTCAACCCCGCCAGCATCCTGGGGGCCTCCAGCCGCCTCTGCGAACTGCTCATGCAGGTGATGCGGAGCCTTTTGCACGAAGGGCGCCTTGACATGCTCTTCCCGCCCTCCCTGCATCCCGACCCGAAGCTGGCGAAGCCTGGAAAAGAATCGCAAGTGGAGTTCACGACAGTCCGCTTCGGGACGGTGCTGGGCTCCGAGGGCTCGGTCTTCCAGCTTTTCCGAAAGCAGATTGCCGAGGGCGGTCCCGTGCTGGTCTCGGACAAGGAGGCGACCCGCTTCTGCATGTCCGTCCCCGACACGGCGCGGCTCATTCTGCAGGCAGCGGCCTTTCCCGAGGCGGGAGAGACCTTTGTGCTGGACATGGGCGCTCCATACAGCATCGACGGCATCGCCCGCAAGCTGATACGCCTCAGCGGGATGGTGCCCGACGTCGATATCAAGATCCAGTACACGGGCCTTCGCCCTGGCGAGAAGCTGCGCGAGGAGCCCCTGATGTGGGAGGAGGGGATGCGCAAGACCTCCTGCGGACGCATCTACGCCGCCAACCCCGTCCGCCTCGACAACGCCGAGTACCTCGACAGGCTCCACAGCCTCTTCCTGGCCGTGCGGGACAACAGCCCCGACCTGCGGGAGCACATCGCGCAGATGGTGGCCTCCTACCACTACACGAGCGACCAGTCGGGTGCGTTCGCGGCCTCCACCCTGGTCAAGGCGCAGGAGCCCATCAACAACCTGGAGCGCATTGCGCAGAAGTTCGCCATCGAGGGCGAGGTGACAGCCGCCGTCCCGATGAACAAAGGCTACATCAACCGCACATACCGAATCGATGTGGACAAGAACGGTGCCACGGAGAGCTACGTCCTCCAGCGCATCAACACCAATGTCTTCACGGACGTGTGGTCGCTCATGGACAATTTCGCCCAGGTCACAACTCACCTGGCGAAGCGCTTCCGCCTGCCAGGCCGTCCTGAACAGCTTGCCAACCAGCTGGTCATATCGACACGCGAAGGGCGGCACTTCCACGAGGACAACACGGGCGCATGGCGCATGCTCACCTACATCGGGCATGTCCACTCCTACGACGTCCCCGAGAACCCGCAGGTCTTCCACGAAGCGGGCGCGGCCTTCGGCGCATTCCTGAAGGCGCTGGAGGGTCTCAACCCCGCCTCCGTCCACGAGGTGTTGCCCCGCTTCCACGACACCGCCGCACGCTACGAGGCCCTGGAGAAGACACTCCGCGCCGATCCCGTGGGCCGCGCTTCCCAGGTGCAGCCCGAGGTGGAGTTCTTGCGCAGGCACACGGAGCTCTACGGGATGATATCCAATGCGCTGAAACTCGGCGACATCCCTTTGCGGCTCGGCCACAACGACTGCAACCTCAACAACGTGCTTTTCGATGACAAGACCAACGCGCCCGTGGCGGTCATCGACCTGGACACGGTGATGCCCTCCACTCCCCTCTACGACTTCGGCGATACCATGCGAATCGGCACGAACCCCGCCAAGGACGACGAGAAGGACCTCTCGAAGGTGCGCTGCGACCTCGGCCTCTACGAGCAGTATGCGACTGGCTGGCTGGAGCAGTGCGGCAAGATGCTCACCGCACGCGAGCTGGAGCTCCTGCCATACGCGGCCCTTGTCATCACGGCTGAGGACGGCATCCGCTTCCTCACCGACCATGTCAACGGCGACACCTACTACTACATCTTCTACCAGGGCCAGAACCTCGACCGAGCCCGCACCCAGCTTGCTCTCCTGGCCGACATGGAACGCAAACTCCCCGAGATGCGCACTATCATCCAGAACATCTGCAATCAATTAGCAATTAGCAATTAGCAATTATGAGAGTGATTATCCCCGCCGCAGGCAAAGGCACGCGCCTATCCAAGTCTCCCGAAGCGCCGCCAAAGGCGATGTACCGCCTATGCGGACGTCCGCTCCTGGAGATTGTCCTGGAGCAGACCGATTTCATCGCCCCCGAGGAGACCTACATCGTCGTCGGTTACAAGAAGGAGGAGGTCATGGCGTACTTCGGCGACCGCTACCACTACGTCGAGCAGAGGGAGCAGCTGGGGACGGGGCATGCCGTCATGCAGTGTGCGGAGGCCTTTAGGGGCTACACGGGCACCGTGCTTGTCACCTTCGGCGACATGCCGCTCTTCAGGCGCGAGTGCATGAAGGCGATGTGCGAGTACCACGAGGCGAAGCGCGCCGACTGCACGCTCCTCACCGCCGTCAATCCCGCCTTCACGATGTGGGCGCGGGTCCTCCGCAACGCAAATGGTCGCTTCCAGCGCATCGTGGAGGGCAAGGACTGCACCCCCGAGCAGGCGAAGATCCCCGAGCTGGAGGCGGGCGTGCTTGCCTTCCGCAGCGAGGCCCTCTTCGAGCTACTCCCGCAGCTCGGCACCAACAACATCCAGCACGAGTACTACCTCACGGAAATCCCCGAGATGATGGCTTGCCGCGGCATGACCGTCGAAACCTTCCAGACCGACGATCCCGACGACCCCCGTGGCGTCAACACCCCCGACGACGTCCCCATCTGCGAGAGTATCCTGAAGAAGCGCCTGGTGTAACGACGGCGCCCTCGCCGTCGTCCTGCCATACCCCAACGCTCTTGCCACGTCCCAACGGTGGTAACGACGACGTCTCGTCGTCGAAAAAACACAGCACTCCTCCACGCCAATGCCATGCCCCAACGGTGGTAACGACGGCCTTAGCGAAGCGTTACTCGTCGTCGCCCAGTCATACCCCCGCATCCTTACAATACGATTTCTCCCAAAACCTCACAAAAAGAACAAAAAAAGGAGAAAATGCAATTTTAGAGTTTGACTATTGATAAAAACAGAATATATTATATGGCATGCTAGGCTATTCCAAGGGAAATCGTCGAGAGATTGCTGTACTAACCATCGGCTATCGTGCTTGACAATCCTCTGAAAGCCATTATCTTAAACAACGTTGCTAACTCACATTATTCAAGTATAGGGAGGACAAAAACAATGAGAAGACAACGCAAGCCCATTCGATACGGGAAGCCATGCATGACCGACCTTCCGCCAGAACTGGGGCGAATGATTTTTGAGGCCATCATGAATCACCCGCTTGCTGACCATACCAAATTGGAACGGGAAGCAGCACGTGCGGAACGTCGTTTGGAGAAGATTATCGCTGAAATCGACCACAATGAAGCTGCCGCAAAATAAACACTTTGTCAGTAGTCATCTTGGCAGTTCCCTTAAGGATCAGGAAGATGTTGATGCATTTGAAATCATTCCTGAAACAGGTCGTGGTCTGGAGTTGTACCTCAAACGGCAGGCCATGAAGGATGAACGTTTGGGAGTGATGCGCACTTATCTAGTCCGACTTAAGCGCACAGGTGAGCTGGTCGGTTATTTTTCACTCAAGGCAGGGTTGGTTTCACTTAATGAGAAGATTGCATCTGGAAAGGTGACGTTTGATACTCTGCCTGGTGTTGAACTTGCCAACTTTGCCGTCAACAGTGCTTTTGCGCAGAAACACAATGCCAAGGGTCTTGGCTTCCTGCTTTTCTCCAGGTTGATTGCCCCATTTGTCAAAGAACAAGCGAAAACGCTTGGCATCTACATGTTGTATCTCTTTGCTTTGCCGTATGAACGTCTGATGAAAGCATACGAAAATTATGGCTTTTATCGACTGCCACCTCACGCTGAGGATCAATTGCACCAGAGACTTAAGCCAACCTACGATAAATCCTGCATCTTCATGTATCAGCCTTTGAGCGAGATGTAGTTAACGTCTTCTTCCACACTAGAATAGTCTAACAATCTCCCCTAGCAGACCTACCCTAGAAGACCTACCCTAGCGGACCCACCCTAGCGGACCCACCCTAGCGGACCCACCCTAGCGGACCTAATCCCTAGAGAACCTAGAAGACCTAGAAGACCTAAACCTAGCAGACCTACCCTAGCGGACCTACCCTAGCGGACCTAATCCCTAGAGAACCTAGAAGACCTAGAAGACCTAAACCTAGCAGACCTACCCTAGCGGACCTACCCTAGACGACCTAAACCTAGCGTCCCCACCAGTTCCTATTCTTCGCGCATCCCTGCGCCCATGTCCCGCCTTTACGCTC
>JAFTAC010000404.1 GCA_017458805.1 Victivallales bacterium
CAGCGCCGTCTGCATCGGCAAGGGCGAGGAGATGGCATGGGCCCTTGGCAACGTTTTGGGTGAACGTAACATCGCCGAGACCCTCAAGGTCATTGACAAGTTGATTGCCCAGAACCGCAGCTCCGACGAGTCTGTCCGCAACATGCTCTACGGTGCGATGAAGTTTTACAGGGATGCCATTCGCATCAAGGTGTTTATGGCGGAGAACAAGATACGGAACCCGATGGCACTGGTGAATTTCATCACTGACATGTCGCCAGAGGCCAAGGATGCCGCTGTCGCCCGTGGGATGGAGTTTCTTGACTACCATGTCTTCCGCACGAAGAACCTGGCGATGGAAATCGAACGCTATGCGCCACATGACATCATCAAGGCTCTGCGGGTCATTCGGGATGCGATGTGGCAGACGATGTCCAGCGGCACTACCGTGAGGATGGCGCTAGAATCGGCTTTGACGGAGATTATCGGAGTCGGGAGGCCAGGGCGGTTCAGATGATTTTTTTGGTGGCAGATGCGCATTTGGAGGACGGGCAGGCGCTGGACGGAGAGTTCTGCGCGATGCTTGAAGCCCTCTCGCGCACTCAATACGACGTGGTTTTCCTCGGGGATATTATGGACCTGTGGATAGCCAAGGCAAGATACGAGAAAGGGTGCTGCCAGGCATTCGTCCGTTGGTGCCGCGAGGAATCGGCGAGGCGCAAGGTCTATTTTGTGGAGGGAAACCACGAGTTTTTTGTGGCTTCCAGGCACAGAGAGGCATTCACGGAAGCCACGGCGGGTAGTCTGCGTCTAGGTGACACGCTCTTTGTACACGGACACTTGATACAGGGGAAGCCCTGGAGCTTCAACCGCTGGTTCATACCGCTTTGCAAGAGCTGGCTCGGGAGCCTGGTGCTGACGTTGATGCCCTGTGGACAGGCCTTTGCCGGGCGTGTGAAGCGTTCTCTAGGGAACCGCCATCCGACGCCCGTGCTTCCCGAAGAGGAAGTACGGCGGTGGGCGGAGCCTCTGGCTGCCAAGGGAGGGCTCCACGAGCTCTTTCTCGGCCACTTCCACAAAGGCGGCTCCTTTGCGGTTGGCGAGTTGGAGTGCCATGCGCTACCGCCATGGAAATACCACGGCGAGGCTGCCATCTACGCTCCGGAAACACACCACGTGACAGTGGGTAACTGGAAAGAGTTGTTGGAAAAATCGGCGAATTATGTATATGGATTATAAGCATTTCAGGAGGTCACAATGAAGGTCTTAGGAAGTATAAGCGAATTGCGTGCGGACATCCCCGTTATTGGCAATTATGACGTGGTGGTGGTAGGCGGCGGTATCGCAGGAGTGGCGGCGGCCTTGGCGGCGGCGCGTGTGCGTGGCACGCGGGTCTGCCTGATGGAGAAGGTCTGTGCGCTTGGCGGACTTGCCACGGTCGGCAACGTCATCATCTACCTGCCGCTCTGCGATGGCAGGGGCCGCCAGATTATTGGTGGCATCGGCGAGGAGCTGCTTCGGCTTTCTGTCGATGAGGTGGAGGTGCCTAACCTGCGCATCAGCAAGGTGCCCGCCTGCTGGGACGGCGATGGGGCGGTCGAGGAGCGCAGCAAGCATCGCTTCCGCGTTGGCTTCAACCCCATTACCTTTGAGTACAAGATGGAACGGCTGCTGCTCAAGAACCATATCACCCTCTACTATGACATGCGCTTCAGCACGGTTGTCAAGGAGAACGGCAGCATCACCGCCGTGATTGCGGAGAGCAAGGCAGGGCGGGTAGCAATGCGGTGCAAAGCCGTCGTTGATTGCAGCGGAGAGGCGGATGTCTGCCGCGAGGCGGGTGAAAAGACCGTTTCCATCGGGGAGAACGTGCGCTGCGGGTGGTACTACTACATCGACAAGGACGAGAAGGTGCAGTTGCGCTGCCTGACGGACCTGCTTCGCATCCGCAAGGTGGATGAGAACGGCAACCGCCTCAAATACTACTCCTTCAAAGGTGACACGCCCGAACAGGTTACGGCCCAGGTGCTGGAATCGCGCAAGATGATGATGGAGGACCTGGAGAAGATTCGCGAGAAGGATGGCGGAAATCCCATCCCCATCATGTCGCCGACGATTCCAACGTTCCGCATGTCGCGCCGTCTGGCTGCGAAGGTCACCCTTAAGGAATCGGACGACCACCGCTGGTTTGACGACACGCTCGGCATGACGGGCGACTGGCGCAAGGCGGGCCCCGTCTTCTGCCTCCCATTGCGATGCCTTGCTGCCGTGAAGACGGCGAACCTCATCACGGCAGGGCGCTGCCTCTCTTCCATGGGGGACACGTGGGATGTGACGCGCGTGATACCGACCTGCGCCGTGAGCGGCGAGGCCGCTGGCATTGCCGCCGCGTTCCTGGCCGCCAATGACGAATGCCGTTCGTTCTACGATTTGGACGTTCCCACGCTCCAGAAGTACATCAAACGCCATAATGGCATTATTGACAAGGAGTTGGTAAGATGAAGAAAAATAAAGTCAACCAGCACCAGGAGAAGCCAGAACCCGAGATAGGGGAAAACCTTGGCAATCCGTTTGCTGACATCAAGTTCGACATCCCGTTGGCTCCCGAACCGCCGCCACCACCTCCACCGCCACCCCCGCCGCCGCCCACCAAGGAGGAGCTGATGGAGGCGGAACTGAGCCGTGCGGACAAGGCCCTGCTGGAGGAGTTCCGCAAAAAGGGTTCCTGCCAGAGCATCACGACACCCGACTGCGACGGCAGGCCCACTGGCCCCCTTCTGAAGCTGGTCATCCAGCGCAAGGGGCACAAGGGCAAGACCGTCACGCTGGTCCATGGCCTCAAGGAGAGCTCCATTACGGAACGGATGCAGCTTTGCTCGGATATCAAGACCGCCCTCGGCATTGGTGCACGTTTCGTGGAGACGGTGTTGGAACTACAGGGCGACCAGCGTCAGCGGGCCGCCGAGTGGCTGGAAGGGCATGGCTTCCGTTGCGAGTGCCATTAGTAGTCAGACCGTTCTCGTCTGTTTCTTTTAGGAGAATCCTATGGATGATGCATTATATCGTAGCTGCACGCTATGCCCACGCCAATGCGGTGTCAACCGCGTGAATGGCGAGACGGGCTTCTGCGGGGAAACTGCAGAGCTGCGCATCGCCGCGATGCTGCCCCATTTCGGCGAGGAGCCCTGCCTGGTGGGGAAACATGGTTCGGGAACGGTCTTTTTTACGGGCTGCTCCTGCGGGTGTTTTTTCTGCCAGAACTACCAGCTCTCCCAGCAGCATGTTGGAAAGCTCTACAGTCTGGAGGAGTTTCTGGCCGCCCTGCGCGAGTTGATTGCAAAGGGGGTTCACAATATCAACTTTGTGACCCCCGACCATTTCTGGCCGCATATCGCGGCTGCGTGCAGGCAGTTGCGCGACGAGGGGTGTGACATTCCCTTCTTGTGGAACTGCTCCGGCTACTCCAATGCGGAACTGGTACCCGAACAGGCGAAGCTCATCGACGTTTTCATGCCTGACTTCAAGTATTCTCTTCCTGAGCTGGCGGACACCTGCATGGGGGACCGCGACTACCCGCATATCGCCTTGGAGGCGGTTGAAAAGATGGTGGACTGCTCGGGCTTTTTGCGTCCATGGGACGATTCTGGCGAGATGCTGGCGACGCATGGCACGATTGTTCGCCATCTGGTGCTGCCTGGTCAGTTGGAGAACAGCATCCGCGCTCTGGACCTCCTCTATGACCACTTTGGACCTGGTCTGCCACTCTCCATTATGAGCCAGTTCCAGCCGATGCCCGAATGTGAACGCTTGGGTCTTTTCACTTCGAAAATCGAGCCGGACATCTATGAAAGGGTGCTGGCGCACGCCCAAAAGCTTGGTTTCTACAAGCTCTTTGCACAGCTCGGCGGTGGTGATGATTCCTTCGCTCCCGATTTCACCTCCGACAACCCGTTTGGTAACAACAACGTAAGAATATAATTGACAGGTTCTTATGAACGGATTTGACAAAAGATTTTGGTTGTGGGGGTATGTTCTGGAGGATAAGATTCCAGGTAAAATGATGTTTGTGGATGGTTCCACTAGTTGCAGCGCGGAAACGGCGGTTTCCCTGCTGAAATGCGGCAGCCTCTTCTGGATGAATCCACTTCATTCACAGGAGGCGATCAACGAAAAGCAGTATAGCTGCATCAAGGAGTGCGACAACATCTTCGTAGGACTGACGCATGTTGAGAAAAACGGGCCTGGCCTGGGCGGCTGGGAACTGCAGTACAAGGAATCTGCTGAAAAGATCAGCCGTTTCTCGCTGGAGGCACCCAACATAAAAGGTGCCATCATAGACGATTTTCGTTCGCCGACCAGCCCAAGCAGAAATATTTCCCCAGAGGAAGTCAAGGAAATAAAGGAGGCACTGACTTCCACGAACCCGAATCTCAAACTCTATGTGGTTCAATACTACACAATCCAAAAGCCAGAGGATGTCGTTACTTTCCTGCCATACATAGACGGTTCCGCCATCTGGCTGTGGCATTCCACCGACTATTTCTGGAATGGATTGTACGAGGATACCC
>JAFTAC010000405.1 GCA_017458805.1 Victivallales bacterium
GCCAAATCGTCCGCCCCGAGGTCAAAGAGGACTTTTGCGAAATCCAGCGTCATCTTCACGGTAGTGGGGCCGAGTCTGGAAAGCAAGTTATACAGGAAGCTCTGAAGCCCCATGTTGTTCACTTTGAGATAGGGGGATACGCTCCCAGATTTCAGCTCATCCAGAAAATGCTGAACTGGTTCCAGGGCTGATTGCATACTCATTTGCATATTCATGTTGTATGGCTGCGTCGGCGACTGGAGTTGCTGCTGAAGATAGCTTTCCAGCCTCGCCGTGCGCTTTGCGTCAATCTTCCTCTCAATGGCAAAGAGCTTGCGCGCCCTGTTGTTGGCCATGACCTTGCAGATGAATTGCACCTGCTTGTTCCTAAACGCTATCTTCTCGCGCAGTAGCTTCTCCTTCACTGCTAGCTTCTCCGTTTCAGCCTGTGAAGCCTCCGCTTTTTCACCGAAGTGCTTGACCACTTCGTCCGCATCCACATATCCATCCGCGCCCTGGAAGATGACATTCAGTGGCTGGCGGAGCGATGGCGGCAAGGCAGCATAGTCCCGAATGTAAAGAATCAGCGACTGCAAGGCGTCGGCCAGACGGCTCTCAGGTGTGAACTTGCTGAACGCCAGCTTGGTCTCGTAATCGACGCCGCAGATGTCGTTGAAGCTCTTGCCATCCATCGCATTCGCTGATAGGCATTTCGTCAGCAGTTCTGGGGGTACTGCCTCACGGGAAACCGCGTAGAGTTTCGTCTCGCCATTGCCCTGCTCCGCCCAATGGCTGTTCAGATACGCCTCATCCAGTTTTGTCATAAAATCAGAGTATGAGACAAGGAGAAGATCCTTGTCCAAGGCGGTGCAGAGTTCTTCCACTGCCGTCGGATGGTTCTCCAACGCCGCACTTCCTTCACTTTGTATGACGACTGTGAGAAGGCGGTTTTTCTTGATGAAAAGCAGGGCCGTCAACGCATAAAGCTGTTCGCCAGACGGATTGTCAACAGGCGCCCTTCTGTTATAGAACCTCCGCTGGTTCCAGAACATCTCGGCACCATGCATTCCCTTGTCGTTGATTTGATATGCAGCCATTGGTCCATTCATTCCCCGCCAGCGCCATGAAAACCGCCGATAGGCAATGTTGGATTCCTTGAAGGTTGCCTCGGGCATGGGTTCGTCCAGCTTGAGACCGTTCATGCCGCTCCCGACGTTGCCCGATGCCCTCGCAACTGCCTCTGACACAAGCATCGGTGACTGCCCCATGGCAAACTGGTTCACAAACTCTATCATTCTCATCTGGCAGGCTTCAAGCTCCATCGGAGTACCTGTCACATCCTTCGGCCTGGACTCCACCAGAATACAGGCGGAGCTTGCCAATTCATCAGAGTCAAATGAGATGCTGTATGGACGCTGCTTGGCGTCATTGATGCTCATGCCACTCGGAGGCACGCCGCCAAACCCCATCTCAAAACGCCCGAGCTTCTTGGGAAAGACCACATCCGTTTCGTTGTCCGCGACAAATGATTGCGAGTTTTTGGTTATCAGCCCAAGAGTATTGGGTTGGAGAAGACTAGCTGGCATTACTTGCTCGACCTCGCACAGGCTTGCCAGTACCTTTTTCTGCTTCTATTCTTGCGTCTCTTCAACCTTTGGTGTAGCTTCCTACTGGATAGGTGCCTCCTGTACCGCCTCTTGAGCAGGTTCCTCCGCTGGCGGTGCAGAAACAGCCTCCTTTTTGCGACACCCATTCACGCATAAAACCAAAACCGCCAGCAAAAACAATCCTCCCCGCAGCATACACAGCTTTTTCATCTTCGGACTCCTTTGTCGGTTTGTACTTGTTCTATCGTAGCAAGTTGTTAGTCTTACTTCACCAGATTCGCCGCATTTCGAACGCAGTCATCGCACTCGCAGAGAACCTTGCCCGTGTCGCGCCCCTTCAACTCCTTGCAGATGGAGGCTCCGCATTTTTCCGTGAAGGCCTGGTGGAGTGCCCTCGCATCACCCAAAATCGGACGCCCCGCATACTTCTTCAGGCCAGTCAATATCTCCGCTGCAACTAGCGCTCCGCAGGTACCCTCCATACACCCCATGCCCCCGCCAAAGCAGGCTCCCACTTGCTTGAGCTGGGCCTCTGACAACCCCACTTCATCCACAAACGCGCAAAGCACTGCCTGGCTGCAGTTGTACCCATTGTGCTTGAGCTGAACCGCCAGCTCGCCCTTATCAACTATTCCACTCATCGTTCACTTTTCTCCTTGTAAAAATCGTGTCACTTCGGGAAGCATGCGTGTGGCGATCTCCCGACCAATGTCGTATGTCTGCTGCAACAACTCTGGTTTGGAGGTGAGGCGTTTGACAGGCAACGGAGCTTCTGGACGTATCACCAGCGTCATCCCCTTTTCCGCCTGATCCTGAACATATTGCAATTCCTTGTTATAGAGCAGATGCCGCCGTCCAAATGCCTCCAGGAACCTGGGGTATTTGCGATAAAGAAGCTTTGCCAGCCCCATCAGCGGTTGCTTCTGTTTGACGTAGCCAGGTGGCTGCGTCAATATCACCACGTTCTTCGCATACCCCTGCCGTTCCATGAACAAGAGGGGGATGGAATCCGCGACCGCCCCGTCCATGTACTTTCCGCCTCCAACCTCCACAATCGTCGAGACGATCGGCATCGACGCAGAGGCTCTCATCCACTCCAGACACTCATACCCCTTCTCCGTGCATTTGTGATAGACGGGCTTCCCCGTCACCATGTCTGTGCAGACCACGAAGAACTCCGTTGGATTCGCCAGAAACGTTTCCCAGTCAAACGGATCCAGTTCCTCTGGAAGTCGATGATAGCAGAACTTGTCGCCGAAGAGGTTGCCTGTCTGCAGAAGCGAACGAAATGAGCAGTAGCGCCAGTCGGTGCAGTATTTTTTGTTGTAGCGCAGCGCACGGCCTATCTGCTTCGACTTGATGTTGCAGCCGAAGCACGCCCCTGCAGATACACCGACAATTCCGTTGAAGGCAATGTCGTTCTCCATGAACACATCCAGCACTCCCGCTGTGAAAAGCCCTCGCATTGCACCACCTTCCAGCACAAGCCCGACTTTTCCGCTCTTAGGCGCAGAGCTTGTTCCAATTCCAAGGCTTGCCGC
>JAFTAC010000406.1 GCA_017458805.1 Victivallales bacterium
CGCAAGCTCTGTCCTGTGCCGCAAGCTCTGTCCTGTGCCGCAAGCTCTGTCCTGTGCCTCAAGCTCTGTCCTTTGCCGCAAGCTCTGTCCTGTGCCTCGAGCGCAAGTTCGAGGAGGGAGAGCGGGAGCCCACCACAAAACAGGTCTTTTTTCACAAAAAACGCATTTTTGATTTGCATTTTCAGATTTCTGAATATATTAAAGTTGCAAACACCATCTGCTAGTCACTAGCCATCGCCATCCCGCACCACACTTCACCACGATTTCCCACCCAATGCCAAACCTCAACGAACTATGGTACGCCGCCCTGAAGACGCGTATCGTCTATATGCCCCACAAGCTTCTGGAGACCTTCGGGGAGAGCGCCGTCCAGTACAGGCTGCTGACGCAGTTGGACGACAGCAAGCTGCGCCTGCGCACTGGCGTTGTCAAGGCAGCGCGCCCTCGCATCGTCACCCCGCACTACCTTCGCAGCCAGGCACTGGAGAATTTCGGTGAGGAAGCGCAGAACTACTTCAACGACCTGCTTTCCCGCAAGGAGGGGGCGGTGATACTGGAGTACGGGCTTGTCTTCCAGAAGGAGGACCACTCAGAGGAGGACATCGGCGGCAACATCAACGAGGTGGGCGAACAGCTCGCCAAGGACGCCCAGGACAACATCACGGAGACGCGCGGGGTCCTGATTGGCAGCGAAGCCTACTGGGAGATTGCCCTGGTCTTCTTTTTGAAGCTGCTGGTCGCGCAATCCATCCCCTACAATGCACGCGAAATGAACAACCGTGGCCTCTTCTCGCTCCGCAACGGCATTCCCATGGCAATCTGCAACGAGATTGAACAGGACTTTGCCGCCGCTTTCACTAAAGAGCAGGCTGACCAGCTCGGCAAAAAGCTCCGCGACTACGGCGTCTTCGACGAATACGAAAACCGTTTCTTTGAACTCTACAGCAGATTCTGCTAGAACTACTTAAATAAACCACACTATGACCAAAGACATAAACGACAAACAGGACAACGAGCAGGAGACTCCAGACCTCAACGCTGGCACACCAGACGATGCTTCCAAAGAGGCCACAGGCGAAAGCAATGACTCCGAAAAGGAAGGTGGCAATAAACGGGAGAGAACCATTGCGGACTTCCTGAGCAACCTTCGCGACATGATCAACTCGGGCAATGTCCACGTGGAGACCTTTATGGCTGGACCGCCGCCACCGCCCCCCCAGCGCGAAAGGAGGCGCTCTTCCTCCGCCGCGTCGAAACGCGAGGAGAACAACGCCCTCAAGCGCATCCGCGAGTTCAACCTCACCCCATGTGAAATCCACGACTACCTCGACAAGTTCGTCGTCTCCCAGAACGAAGCGAAGTGCGCCCTGGCGGTCGCCGTCTGCGACCACTACAACTACGTCAGGAGGTGCATCAACGGCGAGATTGACGACGAGGCCGACATCAACCACGCCAAGCACAACGTCCTTATGATGGGACCAACAGGTGTCGGCAAGACCTACATCATGCGCTGCCTTGCGCAGCTCATCGGCGTCCCCTTCGTGAAGGCCGATGCCACCAAGTACTCCGAAACGGGCTACGTGGGCTATGACGTGGAGGACATCGTCCGCGACCTCATCAAGGCCGCCAACGGCAATGTCCGCATCGCCCAGTATGGCATCGTCTATATCGATGAAATCGACAAGCTGGCGGGGCGTGGCGCCGAAGGGCACAAGGACGTCTCGGGGCGCGGCGTGCAGGTCAACCTTCTCAAGCTGATGGAGGACACCGAGGTAAAAGTCGTATCGCAGACCGACATGATGGGACAGATGCGCATGGCTATGAGCCAGTCGGACATGCCGACCACCATCCGCACCAAGAACATCCTCTTCATTGTCAGCGGCGCCTTCGACAAGCTAGGCGACATTGTCCGCAAGCGTCTTGGCAAGTCAATCATCGGCTTCGGCCATCAACAGACGGATGCCCTGGGGCGCACAGACGCGGAGATCCTCTCCGAAGTCCAGACACATGACCTCGTCGAGTATGGCTTCGAACCCGAATTCATCGGGCGCCTTCCTGTGCGCGTCGCTCTCAGCGACCTCTGCCAGAAGGACTTGGAGAAAATCCTCACTGGCGTATCCAACAACTACATCCAGCAGTATCAGGAGGCATTCGAGGGGTATAACATCCAGCTGAATGTCTCCAAGGACGCCATCCAGGAGATTGCGCGCCAAGCCGCCGAGGAGAAGACGGGCGCGCGCGGGCTTCTCACTGTCCTTGAGCGCACATTCCGCGACTTCAAATACATGCTTCCAGGCATGGGCGTCAAATCCATTGACATTGACGCAGAGGGCATCAAAGACCACAAAAAAGGTCTTGGCAAGGTCATCCAAAAACACTTCATAGAGCTCCGCAAAAAGGAGCTCAACGACTACGACCCCCATCTCATCGAGGATGTCAAGGCATACTGCGAGGAGTTCCAAAAGGAGTATGGCTTCATCATCGACCTTCCCGTCTTCACCATTTACAATGCCTATACAGTTGCCATAGAGAGGAAGGTGAAGCCCTTGGACTACATCAAGAAGGCCCTTTCCAACCTCCCCCACGCCCTCCATCTTGTCCACCACCCTCAGGATACCCTCTTCACCGTCGATCAGGAGTTCATCAGGACCCCCGATGAACACATCGACAAGATGGTCAAGGAAGGTCTTCAGAGCTAGTACTTACTTGACGTGTTAACCACTTAAGGAGAACAACATGACAGCCAGCATCCAGTACTCAAAAACAATTCCAGTCCGTGAAGACGTCGATGTGTTCGTGGCAGGCGGCGGCCCTGCTGGCATAGCGGCGGCCCTGGTTGCGGCACGCCAGGGGAAGAAGGTCTTTCTTGCAGAAGGGCAGGCCTGCCTAGGCGGCATGGGAACCTCGGGCGAAGTGCCAGCTTTCATGATGTTCGGCGACGGCGTCAACTTCCTCGCGGCAGGCATCGGCCAGGAGGTCTATGACCGCCTGAACGAGACGCGCGAAGGCGTGATGAAGGAGTTCAAGATGAGCATTGCCATGGAGGACCTCAAGCGCCTCTACGACCAGATGCTCATTGAGGCAGGAGTCGAGTTCTCCTTCCACACCACCCTCGTCGATGTGGTGACCAAGGGCGGCAAGGTCGAGGCCGCCATCTGCAACGCCAAAAGCGGCTTTTTCGCCGTCAAGGCCAAGATGTTCATCGACGGCACTGGCGACGGCGACCTCGCCGTCTTCGCAGGTGCCTCCTTCGAAAAGGGCGATGAAAACGGCGAGATGATACCAGGCACCCTTTGCAGCATCTGGGCCGACATCGACTTCGACCGCTACTACGAATTCCGCCGCTCTGCCCCTGATGCCTTCTCGCAAGCCCTCCACAAGGCTTTCGACGACGGCGTCTTCACCGTCAACGACCCCCACCACCCAGGTGTCTGGCGAGTCGGCAAGCACATCGGCGGCGGCAACTTCGGGCACGCCTTCGGCGTTGATCCCGATGACGAACGCTCCCTCACACAGCACCTCATCAACGGGCGCAAGGGGCTGATGGAATTCCGCCGCTTCTACCGTGAATACATCCCTGGCTTCGAACAGGCCGACCTCGTCTCATCAGGTGCCCTGCTGGGCATCCGCGAAGGGCGCCGCATCACGGGCGACTACCAGCTGACCGCCGACGATTTCCTCGCACGCTCCGTCTTCGACGACGAGATCGGGCGCTACTGCTACCCCATCGACATGCACCCGCGCCGCCCCAGCGCCGAAACCTACGCCAAGTTCCTTGACGAATTCCGCAAGAAATTCCGCTACGGCAAGGGCGAAAGCTATGGCATCCCATACCGCATCCTTCTCCCCAAGGGGCTTGACAACGTGCTTGTCGCGGGACGCTGCGCCAGCTGCGACCATAAAATGGAGGGTTCCATCCGCGTCATGCCAGGTTGCTACATCATGGGCCAGGCCGCTGGCATGGCCGCCGCCATCGCCGCCACCCTCGGCACCGACACCCGCGGTGTCCCCATCCCCACACTCCTAGAGAAGCTCCAAGGAATCGGCGCCTTCCTGCCTAATTTCAAGAAGTAGCAAAGCCACTGTCTTTGTCCATCCTGCCCCCCGTGCATTTGCGCGGGGCTACCCCCAAGAGCCGAAAGCTATTATTCTTTGTTAAATGAGGTAATTGCAAAACTATCATCGAAATGCGTGTCGATATGAACACATTGGCGTTGGCAACGCCTCTCGCCGCACGAAAGTGCGGCTTCGAGCCGTTGCCTTAGCCACTGCGCCCATCTCATAGCGCATTTCGCGCTAGTTTTGCAATTACCTCAAATGATTTGCTTTTTTATATAAATATACTATATTTACAATGACACTTTTTTAGGAGAAACAACTTGTGGAATTCACGTGGGATGAAGCCAAAGCTGCCATCAATCTACAAAAACATAAAGTATCCTTTGAGGAGGCCAAAACTGTTTTTGATGATGAGGAAGCTCTTTTTATGTCTGACCCTGATCATTCAGACAAGGAAGAACGCTTCATCTTACTTGGCATGAGTACATTATTGCGGCTTCTAGTAGTCTGTCACTGTTATCGTGAGAATGATGATGTAATTCGAATCATCTCAGCACGGAAAGCAACCAAAAACGAAACCAATACTTATACAAGGAGAAAAGAATATGCGTGATGAATATGATTTTAGTAATGCTGTCAAGAATCCATATACCCGAAAGGAAAAACAAGTGGTTACTATTCGTCTTGACAGTATTGTCATTGAATATTTCAAGGCACTTTCAGCTGAAAACAATCAACCTTATCAAACATTGATTAATTCCTATCTACTAGACTGTGTCAAGAACAATCGTCACCC
>JAFTAC010000407.1 GCA_017458805.1 Victivallales bacterium
AGGCATCCTCGTACATCTTAATCTTGCCTATGCATTCCTGCGCCCTATCGTCAATACTAGTCGCGTCTTGGAGCGCTGGGTCAAGCATTACCGCACATTTAGGCAGGTAATTCTGGGCAGAAGTAGTCGCACTCCTGCGAATCAACGCAGCGATAAACTGGAGAACTGGTACAACAGCCTTTATGGAGGCTACCTTTGCTCCTTTTGCCTTGTTCAGCAACGGTTTCACCTGCATTTTCAAGTCGTCCCATGTTCCAAAGAGTCTATTGTGGTAAAGTGCCGAGGCAAGGGCAAATAGTGCCGCAAGTCTGTCCTCACGAAGGTTTGAAGAAGCCAGCTCAAGCTGTTTTTCAACCCACTTGCAAGGACTCAACCTCTTCCCATTGATGACATATTCGTAGGGCGAACCGGCCGCAAGCTGGCTAAAAATGGAAAACAAATCTCGAAACGAAAGCCGACGAGACGCGACTATTTCATAGTACCTCAGAATCTTTAGTAGACTCTCACGCCGTTTTTCGTCACGTAAAGCCGTGATATTGGCAAAAATAGGACATTTTTGTGCATTAGCACATGTCTTACAACGCCCATCGTCTTCGGCACATATTTCATCAAGGATGTCTACTGCAACAGGATGTTGGTCGCCAATACACTCCAGCAGGCTCTCCTCATCCATTGGATGGATGTAGATGCCCCTTGCTGACTCATATGGCCACAATGCCTTGGGTATCGCATCAGGCGAAACCACGGACGATAAGGTAGCTATGAATATCCTTGCCTGTTGAGATGCATCAATCTCGCGTTTAGCAATCTTGGCAAGTACTGTCGCTAGGATTCCTCTATTAACGCAGCACAGAAACAAAGTGCCTTGCTGAGGGGCAAGAACATATTTTTCAATATCATCAACAAAACGCCTGTAGATAGCACCATTGTCATCTCCAGCAGATGCATCTTCAATATATCGAAGATATTTCACGGGGGAAGAAGTATCTTTTATTTCCATCGTGACCGCACCCTTTGTGGATGCGGGTAGATCTCCAAATTTGTCTTTCAGCAATAGTTTCAAAAAATACTGGGCGGCATGCGTTTTCCCGTTGCCTGGTCCACCTACAAGAATAACATTAGCCTGTGAAGGAGCACTTCCATCAAGAATTCCCGCTGCTAACGATTCCAGTTGCATTATCAAATGGGTTTTCAATGGAGGTTTTTGCCATCCAGATTCAAAGTCGGAACTTCTGCTGATAGCATATGCTCCGGAATTTCCCCATGCGAAAAGCGATTCAGGGAAAGTTGTCGCTTTTTGATCTTCGCTCACCATAATATTCCCTATCCTTAACTGTCTCTGCTCATAGCCAACAGTGAAATGTGTACTTTATTGGACTCTATGAAGGCATCAACAATTATTATCGCTCCTCTCTGTTTTCGGCCATATTTAGCCAGGCATCAATTTCTTCCTTGCGAAAAAGCCATTTTTTCCCTACGCGAATGGCAGGCATCTTTTTCTTGTCTATCCATCTATAGATAGTATCCTTGCTGACTTTTAGGTATTTTCCCGCTTCATCAACATCCCACAGTGTTTCTTCCTTGCCCATTATCGCTACCTTGATCTTGATGGTTAAAACTATTGTAATTGCAGTAATATATCACTCGTAATGGACTCTTCAAGCATATTTTGCCATTTTTACCGACATTAAGCGACAAAGACCCTAGTTATTGCCTTGTTTACTGTCTTTGGAACAACATTAAAACCGACGACCTCTGGGCTGGTCTTGCACACCCTCGCGCGGCTGGCGTCACCGCTGAGCAGGACGCCGTTGCCCACGAAATCCGTGGGGATGTCCTTGAGACGGAAGCCAGCCTTGGGGAGTTTCTGCCCGCCCCTCCTCGTCCACCCAGACGGTCACGCAGTCGCCCACAACAACCCGCCGGCCTCACTCGCGCCCGTCAAGGGCGCGGAGGCCCTCCCGGCTTCTGTTCGGATCGGGCTTCACGTCCATCGCGACCACCTTCTTCTCCGCCGCCTTGATAAGTATCCCTCTCATTTTGCCTCCAGCGTCCTGATTTCGTGTGCCACACCATGCTCCACAAGAGCATTAATAAGTGCCATCTGGTTCATGCCAGTTCGCGCCATTCGTGACCAGAACTTGGTTGGAAGTACCGTAGCGGTCAACTGCCCGTTCTCACAAGCGATTTCGCCGTAGATCTCTGAATCTGGCGTACACCATTCGATGAACATCGATTTGAGTTCAGCCAGACCTTCAAAAAAGCGGACGAGCGCAGCGGCCTGTGCATCGTCGATGCCATCTTTCACCCGTCCCTCCAGCACCACTCCATGGGTAAAGCACCTCACTTTGCAGCCGAAGATGCAGAAACCACTGCCAACCTCAATGCAAGCCAGCCTTTTCGCTGTCCTTGCGAGGTGTGCCAATTTTCCAGTGAGTTCTGCAGCCTGAATGGTGGTTGTGCATACCACCAGGATTCTGATAAAGCAGGCATTGGCCGTTTCGCTTTTCATGGCTTCTGTGCTTCCTGTCCCATCTTCCTTCTTGAGGGCGGTGGCGACGGGAATCCATGACTGATTGACCAGGACATTCCACACCCCATTGCCTAGAAGATAGATGTAATCGGCCATGAACCTTGGCTGGGCGTTCAGCCTGTAGTCCTCCGTGTCCTTGAACGGGACTGGCTTATGCAGATCATCGCCTCCGTCGCGATGGAAGGCCACCGTCACTCCGCTTGCAGGATGTTCCAGTGAATGCCGTACGTCTGGCGGTGGCGTCATGCTCTCTCCGAGCGAACTCAGCGAGCCAAGAGAAAGCAGCCGCATTGCCTTTGCCTCACCACCATAGAACTCGTGCAGAATGCGCCCGACGTGTTCAGTGTATCCGTCCCAATGGCAGCGCACGGCCATTACGCCGCCATCTGCCTGTTTCACTCCAATTACGCTTGATGTAGCCATGATTCAGTCTCCTTGTTTGGTTACATCAGGTTCGTCATTTTCCCTTTTGATTGCCCAGTGTTCCAATTCCCTTCTGTCCACTTCCTCCGAAACGAGATCAAAAAGTTTCACCCAGTAGCCCCTGTCACAGTCCCATCCCAAGGTTTTAAACGGCTCCCCCTTTGCCCGCTGCTCGTCATCTTTGTGAATCGCCTCTGACAATTCTTTCTCCAACAACAGTAGAAAATGATCTGTGATTTGCCGTATTTTTCGAGTCGCCTCTTCACAATAATCAGACACGACATATGTCATTCGCCCTAGGCAATAGCGGAATGCGCAAAAGTATATTTCCGATTCTGCTTCGGTGAGCATTGTTTTTTTAGCGTTTTTCATGATTTTCACCTCTCTGTTTCGTACAATGTCTTGGCGCAATCTTATCAAGATAATCCCACTTGACGATTGCCTTTGCGTGGTTTGCCTCCCCAGCGTGGGGAGGTGGTTGTGTTTCCCTACTCGACCTCGACGACCTCCATCAAGGTCGCCAGCAGGTGGTTGTAGTCGCCGCTGGTGGCCTCCTTTGTGAACGCCTCGATGAACTCCCGGCTCTCGCCCGCCCTGCGCAGGGTTGCGCGCACCTTGCCCAAGACGTGGAAGCAATTCCCATCCTCCCCGACAAGGCGCACCTTGATGCCCGTCTGCCTCAGTTCAATCTTCTTCTCCCTCACGTCCTCCTCATCCGACCTTTATCATCCTGAACTCGCCCGTGTACACGAAGTCGCCGTCTACCATCCTGCCGAAGGGCTCCCTGTAGGTCAGCGTCCTCTGGTCGAAGTCCATGTCTTTCCGCATCCTCTCGAGCATCGCCTCGTCGCGGTGGCCCGTGTACCACGCTGGATAGCGGTGGAAGTAGTTGATGTAGTTCTCGGTTCGCTCGGCTTCGGTGAATAGGTCGGTCTCGCTGATGGTCAGCAGGAGCTTCTCGTCCCACGAGTGCTCGTAGGGGAACACCTTGCCCACCACGCGCAGGCGGCGGTTCCACCGTATCACCTGGACCTCCGTGTCCTCGCCCCGCAGCATCTCCCGTGCTTCTTC
>JAFTAC010000408.1 GCA_017458805.1 Victivallales bacterium
CACAGCAGGCCATTGGCGTGGTGATTCCGATTGATTCCACGCAAAACTACCGTCTGCGGATGGAAATCCGTGGCACAGGAGAAGAAGGTGCGACCTTCTGGCCCATTTTGGAGCAGTCCGACAGCAAGCATCTACCGATTTCGGCTTTCCAGCTCAATGCGGTCACTGGAACGGAAACCTCGCTGTTGCGCGACGCTCGCGCAGGGGAGACGGAATTGCTCGTTGCCGACGCCTCAAAGTGGCAGCCTCCTGAACAGGGCAAGATTCTAGCGTTCAACGCGGCTTCAGACCTCACCGACCTTCCAAACCGCAACATCGAATACTATCTCCAAAAAATCAGCGAAGTTGACGGGAAATGGCTACTCACGATGAGCCGTCCGCTCCAGCGCGCATGGTCTGCTGGCACCATGCTCCGCCAGCACCGTGACGGCGGCTACATGACCTTCGGCCTCTCGCCCGTCAATCTGACCTCCGACTGGCAGCAGATGGAGGGCTTTGCCTTCGCCGCGCCAGCCTCGGGAGGCCCCATCACAAACCTCTGGCGCGGAGTAGCCTTCGCTCAGCTTAAATGCATCGCCCCCAAGGGGGTGGAAATCCAAAATCTCACCTTTGAAGAGCTGGGCGCAGAGGCTGCGGAACGCCTGCTCAACCGTCGCTCTTTGCGCGGACGCATGCTCCAAAGCACCATTCGCGTGCAGAACAGCCTCAAGACCCTGCCGAATGCAGAGGCCCTTGTCGTGGAAGTGGAAGGCGATGCGCAAAGTGCCTTCTACCAAATGGATGCAATGTGGCCAGCCAGCCAGGTGAAGCAGGTGGAGTTCTCCGCCATGGCACGCCAGCCAGGCTTCTTCCGCTTCATAGGACGCATCCGTCATGCAGACGGTTCCAGCCAGGAAATCCACTGCCCGCCCCAGATGGCCATACCCGACGGGGAGTTCCACCCATTTGTGTTTGAAACGCCACAGGTCGATGACAGCAAGTCGCTTGTCACCAACTGGGAACTGCGCTGGTTTGGTGCGCCAGGCGTGGTCGGGCTCGCCAGCATCGAAGTGCAGGACGAGGCAAACCTCATACTAGACGCCCACCACCTGCCCGTTGCCAAAGCTCTTCCCATGAATGCCCTCAAGCCACACGCCCGCTACCGCCTCGAATGGAAGGGTGAACGATCTCCAGGAATCACCTTCCGCTTCTATGACAACAAGTTGCAGGAGTTTCCAGGTACTGCACTCCAGCTCCCAGCAGGTGAAAAGGTACTCCGCTTCACCACGCCCGATATGCTCATTCAGGCGCAAATGACGATGCAAGGTACGGGCAGTGGGCATCCCGTCCTCACCCTTGAGGAGTACCACTTCCCCTTCGCCCCATACGGACACTGGCGTGGCAAGTGGATATGGGACCGCCCTCTGGACACAGGCCCCTATAGCGGACTTGTCTGGTTCCAACGTGATTTCGAACTGCCAGACAACATTGAATACGGTGCCGTGGCGTGCCTTGCAGACGACAACGCGGAATGGTTCGTCAACGGAAAGCGCGTCGGACGCTCCGTCATCTGGACAACCCCCACACGCTGGGAAATCACCGAGTTCTTGAAGCCAGGCAAGAACCGCATCACCGTGCGTGTCTGGAACGGAACGATGGCTGGCGGCCTCGCCGCCGATGTCTATGCCCGCGCAAATGGACAGGATTTCTACCTGGACACAGACAACCAGTGGACATGCGCAGAGGAG
>JAFTAC010000409.1 GCA_017458805.1 Victivallales bacterium
GGACGTCGTCGCCACACCCTATCTGTCACATGGCATTTGCAGAGTTGTCGGGCACGTTTTTTCGACAACGAGATACGCTTCGCTAAGGTCGTCGCCACCCCCCTGTTACAGCTTGATATCCCAGCCGTTGCGGTAGTAGGGACGTTTGAGCCAGGCGGGATCGCCAGTGCCGTTTGCAAAGGTACACTTGACGGGATCCCAGTCGAAGCTGGCGTCATAGACATAGCTGATGTTGCAGAGCTGGCACAGGATGGCCGCACGGGCGCCAGTCTCAGCAGGCGCAATCGTGGGTTTGCGCGAGATGCAACAGTCAATGAAGTTATGTTCGTGAGTTGTGCTCTTGTAGAGCTGGATGGGGGCGTTCTTCAGGTCAAAGGCCTTGTCCAGCGTGTCAAGCGTCTTCGCCAGACGCTCGTCCTTCTTCTGGTTCGGGTCGGTGCCATACTCCTCGCCAATCGACGAGGCGACCAGCTTCATCTTATTGTAGGAGGCGTCATCCAAAGCCTTGCGGATTGAAGCAGTCGGCTTGATGCCCTTGCCCACCCATACGGCGATGCGTCCGCGGTTGACTGCCACAATGCCCTTTGTGCCGTAGAAGACGGTGCCCCAGCCAGCGAACGGGTTGTGGAAGATGATGGTGCCGTCTTCAAGGACGAACTTCATGCCAAACTGGCGGCGCCCGCCATGGAGCGGATTCACCGAGTAGGGTTCGTCGGAGCGGATGATCTTGACGGGGCCGAAGTGGTCGAGGTCAAGCCCCCACTGGGCAATGTCGAGATGATGCGCACCCCAGTCGCCGTTGAAGCCCGTGCCGTAGTTGTCGTCAAAGCGCCAGAACATCGGATAGAACTTGTTGACGCCACGCGGAGCGCACTGGTCCGAGTAGGGAGACCACGGTGCGGGCCCAAGCCACATGTCCCAATCAACATCGGGATTGGGGGCAGACTCCGTTGCGATGTCCTGGAACTTCTTCTCTGGTCCGTTCCACTGGCAGAAGAAGCGGTGCGGATGGGATGGTCCGCCCAGGTTGGCGGGGAAGTTGGCGATGTCCGTGTTGTTCTGCGCAGAGGCATAGCCGTAGTTGCAGTCAACATACTTCACCTTGCCAATGAAGCCGTTGCGGACAATCATGCACGCCGTGCGGAACTCTCGCCACGACCGCTGCATGGAACCTGTCTGGAAAATCCGCTTGTACTTCTTCTGCGCCTTCACCACCAGCACCGACTCCTCGACAGAGTAGGTCAAGGGCTTCTCGCAATAGACGTCCTTCCCAGCCTTCATCGCGGCGCAGCAGATATAGGCATGCCAATGGTCTGGAGTCGCAATGCAGACCGCGTTAATCTCAGGGTCGGCAAGAATGTCGCGGAAGTCCGCCACGGCCTTGCATTTCGCCAGACGCGACTTCTTGTTCTCCTTGTAATAGTCGTTCACAAACGCGGCGCCCGCCTCGCGGCGCGTCTTGTCGCAGTCGCAAACCGCCTTCACAACAACATTCGGATGATTGATGATACGGGGCACTAAAATAGTCCGCCCCTGGATGCCATAGCCGATAAAGGCGACGTTGACGATGGGTTCCGCAGTTTTTTTGACTTCTTTGGCCATAATGTGAACTCCGTTGGGGAAAAACTTTGCGCAGGGCCATAGGCCCTGCTTACATCACGCCAGAGCCATAGGCTCTGGCTACTTCTCGTCCTTCTTGGGCCAGAGGCTCTGGCAACTTATGCAGGGCCATAGGCCCTGCTTACATCACGCCAGAGCCATAGGCTCTGGCTACTTCTCGTTCTTCGTGGGCCAGAGGCTCTGGCTACTTCTCGTCCTTCTTGGGTGCATCCTTTTTAGGAGGCATAAGGGGTTTAGCGCCCTTTGGCATCAGTGGCTTTGCGTCACCAGGCTTCTGGGGAGGCTTGGGAGCCATCGCGGGCTTTGGAGTGCTGGCAGGTGCAATGGTGACGGGAGCGATGGGCTGGGCAGGCGCAGTTGCTGGACCTGCCTTGAGCATCGCCAGCGTCTTGCGCAGCTTGAAGATGGCTATGCCAATGCCGACAAGCACGATGGCAAAGGCACCCCAGGACATGAACCGGTGGACTGCCTCCGTGGATTTCAACGCCATATAGAGCGCATAGAACATGACAAGCACGGAACCGTTCAGGCGCAGAACCGTCCACATCTTCTCCTTGGCCTCCTTGTCGATTTCCGCCTTGCGGCGCTCCAGAGCCTGCTTCTCCACGTTCTTGATGGCATCGATGACCGCCTTTTCGCCGTCCTTGCGGATGCGGTCGGCCTCCTTGCGGGCGGCCTCCAGCTCCTCCTCGGACTTCTTCGCCTTCTCCTCCATCTCGGCCTTGGCCTTTTCAATATCAGCCTGCGCCTTCTTGGCGGCCTCAATCTGCTCGGGGGTGGCCCCGGCCAAATCAGCGGCCTTCTTGACACCGCGCTCCTCGGCCTCGGCCAACTGGGACTTCATCTCCTTGACCTTCTCCTCCAGCTTTGACTTGGCTGTTGCAACGTCCTCTTCGCGCTTCTTCAAGGAGGCTTCCTTGTCATCCAGTTCCTTGCGACGGACTTCCAGCGCAGCAAGAGCGGCGGCCCCCTTCGCCTTCAAATCCGCCATCTCCTGCTCCTGCTTCGCCTTTTTCTCGGCAAGAGCCTTTTCCTCGGCGGCCACCTTCTCGGCCATCGCCGCCTTCACCTTCTCCAGCTTGGCGGCGGCGTCCTTCTCGGCGTTCGCAGTGATTTCAGCGGCCTTCGCCTTGGCGGCGGTCGCCATATCCGTAATCTTCTGAATGGCAAGGGTTTTCTTTTCCTCCAGAACCTTCGCCTGCTCGGCCTCGGCGGCCTTCTGCTTCTCGGCAAGCTCCTGGTCAAGCTTCGCCTTGGCAGCTTGAGAAGCAGCCTCCGCCTCCTTGGCAGCCTCGGCACGCGCTTCCTGAAGCACCTGTTCCCGCTGCTGCTCAACCTGCGCGCTGGCCTGCTCCTCAATCGACTTGATGAGTGCTTGGCCCTCTTCCTCCGCCTTCTTGCGGATACCCTCCGCATCTGACTCGGCTTTCTGGAGAATCTGCTGGCGCTCCTGCTCGGTCTTCATCATCACGTTCTGACGCTCCAGCTCCACATCCTGCTTTGCCTGGCGACGCGCATTCTCCATAATGGCGTTTATGTCAATGCCAGCGCCGTACTGGGGCTGATACATCCCCTGCCCCATCGGCATCTGCTGCATCTGGCCCATCGGCATCTGCTGCATCTGAGGCATCTGGCCCATTGGCATCTGGGGCATCTGACCCATTTGCATCTGGGGCATCTGCGCGGCAGGGGCCGCCATGGGATTCATCGCGGGGTTGTTCACGGGGGTGGCGACGCGAATGCCCCCCGTCTGGGAGACGACACCCGTCTGCGAGGGGCTGACGCCATCTCCCACGACCTTCGCCACACGAAGTCCTGTTGGCGCCGCTGGAGCTGGTGCAGGGCTCATCACCATCGGAACCTTGCACTTCGGGCAATTCATCACGGGAACGGGATTCGGCAAACTCATTGCCGCACCGCACTGGGGACAACTGTATTGGACTGCCATTATAGATTCTCCATTGGGTTTCTTCTAGAGCTTCTAGAGCTTCTAGAATCTCTAGATTCGCTAGTTGCTCTTGCGGACGCTGAATAGGGCCTTCACGCCGTTCAGCTCCACTTCGTGCATGTCATCGGCGGCACCCTTCACAAGGCTGAGGGCCAGTGTCTCGTTGGAGATGTAGGTCTTGAAGGCCTCGATGGCCTCGCACATCTCCGCCGTGCCGTCATAGATGACGTTGATGCGGTCCGTGACCTGGAAATTCAGTTCCTTGCGCAGGTTCTGGATTTTGCTGACCACCTCGCGGGCCCACCCTTCCTGGATGAGCTCCTTGCTCAGGGTCGTCTCAAGACCGACCGTGATGTCGCCTTCGTTCGCAACCGTCAGCCCCTCCTTTTCCGTGCGCTTGATCATCACATCCTCTTCAGTGATGTCGAAGACGCTTCCGTCGGAGGCGGTCAGGCTCAGGGTCTCGCCCTTGCGGAGCTTGCCGATGGCGGCGCTGTCCAATGCGCCAATTAGCGGCAGCACCAGCTTCATCTTGGAGCCCAGCTTCGGCCCCAGCTTCTTCATGTTGGGCTTCGCGCTCAGGCTGACCAATGACTCCTCGTCGGCAATCACCTTGCACTCCTTCACATTCAGCTCCTCGGCGATGACGTCCGCCATGGATTCCAAATCGGCGCGGACGCCCGCGTCGGCGGAGACCAGCACCGTCGATTGCAGAGGCTGGCGCACCTTCAGGTTGGACTGCGTGCGCAGCGAGTGCCCCAGGCTGACCGCGCTCATCGTGCGCTCCATGCGCTTGTTGAGCGCCTTGTCCAGGAAGGAGTCGTCAACTTCGGGATAGTCGCAGAGGTGGACGGATTCGGGCATGTCGTCCGTCCGCAGGTTGCGGTAGATGGTTTCGGTGATGAACGGGATGAAGGGGGCAGCCATCTTGCAGAAAGTGAGCAGGACGAAGTAGAGGGTCTGGTAGGCCTCGTTCTTGTCGCCATCATTGTCGCTCTTCCAGAAACGCCTGCGGCTGCGGCGGATGTACCAGTTCGTCAGCTCATCCAGGAAGGAGGTGAAGCGAACGGCGGCGCGCTGCAAATCGTAGTTGTCCATCGCCTCGCGCAGGTCGGCGATGATAGCCATGGTGCGCGAAACCACCCAGCGGTCCAGCAGGTTGGCGGGGTTGCGCGGCGGCTCGGAGTTCTTCGGCTTCCAGCCATCGACGCGTGCGTATGTCACCAGGAAGTAGTTGACGTTCCAGAGCGGGATGATGACGTTGCGAAGCACCTCGCGAACCGCTTCCTCGCTGAAGCGCAGGTCTTCGGCGCGCACGACGGGCGAGGAGAGCATGCAGAGGCGAATGGCGTCCGCCCCATCGACGTTGACCACATCCATCGGGTCGGGGTAGTTATGGAGGTGCTTGGACATCTTCTTGCCGTCTGCCGCCAGAACCAGCCCATTGACTACGACGTTCTTGTACGGCGGCTTGTCAAACAGCATCGTGGAAAGCTGCATGAGCGAGTAGAACCAGCCGCGCGTCTGGTCGAGCCCTTCGGCGATGAAGTCGGCGGGGA
>JAFTAC010000410.1 GCA_017458805.1 Victivallales bacterium
CAGGAGGGAACGATTATGGGAGCACTTGATGTTATGCTATCCATGAAGCTGCCCAAAGAAGTCATTTGTCAAAAGATGAAGGAACTCTACTCACTAACCCAAGAGCAGGTTATATCGTATATGAATGGAAGAAATGCGGCCGTAACCAAATAATAATATAGATAAAAAAGGGGCTGTTGCAAAACTTCTTGAAAACATCTTTTTCCAGGGTCAAGAGATCCTGGCTACAGTTTTGCAACAGCCCCTATTAACTTACCAAGAAATACTAGAATCCCTGTGCGAGCATGGCGTCGGCGACCTTTGTGAAGCCTGCGATGTTGGCGCCCATGACGTAGTTGCCCTTAAAACCGTATTTGGCGGCGGCCTCGTAGGCGTTGTCGTGGATGGCGGACATGATTTCGCGGAGCTTGTCATCGACCATCTTGGCAGTCCAGAGCATGCGTTCCGAGTTCTGGGACATCTCCAGGCCAGATGTGGCGACGCCGCCCGCATTGGCGGCTTTGCCGGGGGCGTAGAGGATGCCGGCAGATTGGAACACCTTGATGGCATCATGCGTGGAAGGCATGTTGGCACCCTCCGCGACCAGCGTGCAGCCGTGCTTTACCAGATATTCGGCCTCTTCACCGTTCAGTTCGTTCTGTCTGGAGCAGGGGAACGCGCAATCGATTTTGTCGGCCACTTCCCATGGACGCGCCTTCGGGAAGAACTTCGCCCCCTCGAACTGATTGACAATCTCCTCCAGTTCGCCGCGGGCCTCTTCCTTGTAGCGGATGACCCTGCGCACATCGTCTTCTGTCAAACCTGCTGGCTTGTAGAGTACGCCTGATCGGTCGGAGAGCGTCATGACCTTGGCCGAGAGGCTGATGAGCTTGAGGGCAGCATAGACGGCAACGTTGCCCGCACCTGAGATGAGGCAGGACTTGCCGATTAGCGTCTCATGCCTCGTGGCCAGCATGTTGGATGCGAAATAGACGGCACCGTAGCCAGTCGCTTCTGGACGGATTAGCGAGCCACCAAAGGAGATGGCTTTGCCTGTGAGCACGCCGCTCCATTCGTTGGCGATACGGCGGTACTGGCCGAAGAGGTAGCCGATTTCACGGGAGCCCACGTTCATGTCGCCTGCGGGCACGTCGGTGTTGGGACCCAGGTGACGCTGAAGCTCAAGCATGAAGCTCTGGCAGAAGCGCATCACTTCGCGGTCGCTGCAGCGCAGGCCAGGCGTGTGTGGGCTTTGCTTTGGGTTGAAGTCCGAGCCGCCTTTTCCACCGCCCAGTGGCAGAGTGGTCAGCGAGTTCTTGAAGACCTGTTCAAAGGCAAGGAATTTCAGGACGGAGAGGTTGACAGTGGGGTCGAATCGGAGACCGCCCTTGTATGGGCCGATGGCGGAGTTGTACTGGATGCGATAGCCTCGGTTGATGCGGATGGTACCCTTGTCATCCATCCATGGAACACTGAAGATGATGATACGTTCTGGCTCGGTCAGGCGTTCTAGAATCGCATTCTCCTCGTATTTGGTGTTCCCCTCAAGAACAGGCCTGAGGGTGGTCAGCACCTCTTCCACCGCCTGGATGAATTCGGGTTGGTCACTGTTCTTTTCCTTCACGCTGGCGAGGACACGTTCAATGTAGTTGCTCAAGGTTTGGGTCTCCTTCTGTAAGCAGTTGATTTATGGAGCTTATAATATAATGCGTAAACCTGAAAAAGAAAATGGGTTGGCTATAATCAGTTGATTGTGGCACCGTTGATTCCTGTCAGATGGAAGAGGTGATGCGCACGAACAGGGGGAGGGCGGTCTCCCACTCCTCCAGAAGTTTCTTCGCCTTTGGTGAACCAGTCAGTTCTGCATGCTGCACAATTAGGGCATGCAGGTGCTGTGCTTCCGCAGATGCGGGCTGGAGGTGCTCGGTGGAAAGCTGACTGTCTGAAGCAGGCTTCAATTTTCCATGGACGTCATAGACATAGGCGCAGCCGCATTCAAGTTGCTCACAGAAATCAGCACCTGGGGTGCTTAGGATAACGGCAACGCCGCCGTGCATTTTCGCACAGCCGTGGCAGCCAATTTCATCGACCACGAAGGTGATGCCTGAGGCGAGACTGTCGCCAAAAAAGTCTCCTGCAGTTCCAATGAAGTGAACCAGCACCTTTTCAGGCGGCAATGTGCTGTGTGCATACCGTTTCGACAGCAGATGGGAGAGTGTTTCACCGATGTGGTGGTCTGCCTTGGTCACCTCGCATTTTATCGTACGGGATGGATGCCCCGAGGAGGGCAGAAGCAGGGGCAGGAGCTCTCGCTCGTCATAACTGTTTTGTAATGCGTTGTTTTCTGTTTTTTTCATGGGATTCACAGACTTGATGGTTTCTCTTTTCTCCTATTTGGCAATTCTTTTACTATGCAAAAACAATGCCAATCACGTTTTACATGTGATTATTCGAATATTTGGCAGGGATGCATTTGTATTTTTCATGACAAAAATTATATTTTTTCTTTACATAAATTGTAAATGTTATATTTGGCACTTACAATTATTGGAAAGGGCAATCGCACTTTGCCAGTTTTTTTGTGTTTCTGTAAGCCTTGGAGGTTCTATAGGCTGGTGACGAAGGAACGGCGTTGCGCGATTGGCATGATAATTGCTTAAAATCAGGAACCGAAATGACGACAATGCTACCAGAAATAGCCGTTCTTCAGGAAATCACCTATGTGGTGGTGCATGAGAAGAACGTGCGCCATCTGCTGGATGAGGTGATTGCCATTTTGGAGCGTCGGATGGGGATGCTTCGCGGAACCATCACGCTTCTGGAGGGGGACGAGCTCCGCATCGAGGCCTCGGCCTGGAAGCTGAACTCCGAGGAGCGCGTGTTGGGCCGCTACCACATCGGGGAGGGCATCACAGGACTGGTCGCCAAGACTGGCAAGTCGGAGGTGGTCAAGGATGTGCGCCTGGATTCGCGTTTCCTGAACCGCACGAAAAGCCGCAACCTGACGGAGCCGCTCTCCTTTATCTGCGTTCCTCTCATCCGCCTTGGCCAGGTCATTGGGACGCTTTCCGTCGATCGCATAATCCGCAAGAACGATGATGCCCTGGCCAAGGACGTGGCGTTTCTGGAGATCATCGCGAACATCACGGCGGAGGCAGCCTCTGTCTGTCGCGAGGAGTGCGCGGAGCGGGAGGCGCTCCAGAAGGAGAACCGCGATTTGCGCCGCCGTCTGCCGAACACCCTGGAGCAGTTCATCGGGACTGGGGAGAAGATGCGGCTTGTCTCCGAGCAGATACTTCAGGTGGCGGCCAGCAGTGCCACTGTGCTGATACGCGGCTCCAGCGGCACAGGCAAGGAACTGGTGGCGCGAGCCATCCAGCGGCTTTCCGACCGCAGCAAGAAGCCCTTCATCGTGTTGAACTGTGCCGCCCTGCCAGAGGCTCTGGTGGAGTCGGAGCTCTTCGGCCATGAACGCGGGGCGTTCACCGACGCACGCGAGCAGCGCATTGGTCTTGCGGAAGAGGCCAATGGCGGTACGCTCTTCCTGGACGAAATTGGCGACCTGCCGATTTCCGTGCAGGTGAAGCTGCTGCGTTTCCTGCAGCAGCGCACCTTCTCACGTGTCGGCTCGAATGTGGAGCTGCATAGCGATGTGCGGTTCATTGCAGCAACAAGTCGCAACCTGGAGGAGCTGATGGAAAAGAAGCTCTTCCGCGAGGACTTGTATTACCGCCTCTCCGTCTTCCCGATTCTCCTGCCTGATTTGGCGGAGCGCCAGGAAGATATATTGCCGCTGGCGCAGCACTTCCTTTCGGTGATGAGCGAGAAGTACGGCAAGAAGGTGACGCGCATCTCCTCGCCTGCGGCAAACCAGCTGCAGACCTATAGCTGGCCGGGCAACGTCCGCGAGCTGGAGAACTGCATCGAGCGGGCGGTGCTGACCGCCAAGGACGACTGCATCCACTGCTACAATCTGCCGCCCGCATTGCAGCCCGCCGATTTTGTCGAAACCCCCTTCAACCAGGAGGAGCAGCTCTCCTTCGCCAGCCAGCTGGCGATGGCAGAGAAGCTTATCCTGGAGAACGCGCTGAAGCGCTACGACGGCAACAGGACGGCTGCAGGGCGCGAGCTCGGGCTTTCCCCTCGCATGATGAATTACCGACTGAACAAAGCAGGAATCAAATGAGTTATACAGCAATCATCGACTATGGTGCAGGCAACTGCACAAGCGTGGCAAGTGCCTTCGCGGCCCTGGGCGGCGAGACGCGTGTTACGCGGGATGCCAAGGTTATCCTGGCGGCGGACAGGGTAGTTTTCCCAGGCGTCGGTGCCGCCAAAAGCGCCATGGATAACTTGGAGCGCATGGGACTGGTGGATGTGGTTCGCGAAGCCGCGACCAACGGGCGTCCTTTCCTCGGCATCTGTCTTGGTATGCAGATTCTCTTGGAGCATTCGGAGGAGGACGGAGGCGTGGAACTGCTGAAGATTCTGCCAGGCAAAGTGCGCCGTTTTCCCGACGTGCCTGGCTTCAAGATTCCTGAAATCGGCTGGAACCAGGTCAATGGAGGGACGGAGTACTATTTCGTGCACTCCTACTATGCGGAACTCGGTCCCTATACCACTGGCACCACCGAATATGCAGGTGTCACCTTCACCAGCCGTGTGCAGAAAGGCAGCCTTCTGGCCACGCAGTTCCACCCCGAAAAGTCGGGCAAGGCAGGACTAGCCCTCCTGAAGGAGTTTCTGGCATGCTGACGAAACGTGTTATACCCTGCCTGGATGTGCGCCAGGGGCGTGTCACCAAAGGCGTCAAGTTCAAGAACAACATCGACCTTGGCGACCCTGTCGAAATGGCCGTCGCCTATTCGGATGGCGGGGCGGACGAGCTGGTCTTCTATGACATCACGGCCTCCGCCGAACACCGTCCCATTGACATCGGCATGGTGAAGGAGGTTGCTGCAGCCATCCACATTCCCTTTGCCGTGGGAGGCGGAATCTCCTCGATTGAGGATATGGAGCGCGTCATTTTGGCGGGGGCTGAAAAGGTCTCCGTCAACTCGCTTGCCATAAAGCAGCCGAAAATCATCTCGGACGGTGCGGCGGTCTTCGGGCGGCAGTGCATTGTCCTTGGGATGGACCCTGTGCGGAACCCTGAATGTCCAAGCGGCTACGAGATTACGACGCAGGGCTTTAGAGTTCGCACAGACATTGACGCCCTCGAATGGGCCAGACGTGCTGTGGAGCTGGGCGCAGGTGAAATCGTCGTCAACTCCGTGGATGCGGATGGCACCCGCGAGGGATTCGAGATGACGATTACGCGGCTCATCGCTGAGGCGGTTCCCGTGCCTGTCGTCGCCTCTGGCGGCGCGGGAAAGCCCGAGCATCTGGTGCGCGTCTTCCAGGAGGCGCATGTCGATGCGGCCATCGTCGCGGGTATGATTCACACAGGGGACTACACCATCACGCAAATCAAGCAGGTCATGCAGGAGGCGGGCATCCCGACGCGCATGAGCTATTAGGGCTAGGGCCGCAGGTGGCACCCCACGCTGCTTCGCTGGCGCGAGGTGTCATTCAAAGCGGGGCGCGCGCTCTAAAGGAGCGCGCTGTCAGGACGACGGTGGCACACGCTGGGGGCTTTCGTTCTGTGCCTTGTGCTTTAGCGCGGGGGCTTCTGGCCTATGACACGAGCACTAGCTCGTGGAAAAAACAACCATAAAAGTTAAAGGAAACCATGAGCAGACAGTGGATAGCCATATTGGACTATGGCTCGCAATATACGCAGTTGATAGCACGGCGCATACGCGAGATGGAGGTCTATTCGGAGATCGTCCCTTGGAACATCACGGCGGATGAGTTGCGTAAAAACATGCCTGCTGGCGTTATCCTGTCGGGCGGGCCGAACAGCGTTTTCGAAGCGGAAGCACCGACGGTTGACTTGGAAATTCTGCGCTTGGGAGTGCCCGTGCTGGGCATCTGCTATGGAATGCAGCTGCTCTCCTATCGGCTTGGCGGACGTGTCGTGCCAGGCGCTGAGCGCGAATATGGCAAGATGCCCATTGAGATTTTGCCTGGCAATCCGCTGTTTGATGGCATACCCTCCACCATTACTGTATGGATGAGTCATGGCGACCGCGTGGAGGCGATACCCGCCAGCTTCACGCGTGGTGCTCTCTCCGCCACTTGCCCCTTTGCGGCGATGTTCGACAACGAGCAGCGCTACTACGCTTTGCAGTTCCACCCCGAGGTGGTACACACGCAGTATGGCACGCAGATACTCAAAAACTTTGTCCTTGGCATCTGCGGATGTGCACAGGACTGGAAGCTGACCTCCTGGGCGGATGACACCATCGCCCGCATGAAGGCGCAGATTGGCAGCGACGAGGTGGTTCTTGGGCTCTCCGGCGGTGTGGATTCCTCCGTTGTGGCCGTGTTGTTGAACCGCGCCATTGGGAAGCAACTTCATTGCATCTTCGTCGATAACGGGCTTCTGCGCTACCAGGAGGCGGAGCAGGTGGAGCAGATGTTCCGTGAAAACTTGGGGCTGGATTTGACCGTTGTCCGCGCGGCACCGCGCTTCTACGAGGCCCTGAAAGGGCTGGAGAACCCAGAGGACAAGCGCAAGGCGATTGGACGGCTGTTCATCGACGTCTTTGCTGAAGAGGCTCGCCGCTTCAAGCATTGCCGCTATCTGGCGCAGGGAACCATCTACCCTGACGTCATCGAGAGCCGTTCGCCTAGGAAAGGACCTTCCCAGACCATCAAAAGTCATCACAACGTGGGTGGTTTGCCCGCCGATTTGAAGTTCGAGCTGGTCGAGCCCTTGCGCGAACTCTTCAAGGACGAGGTGCGCGGTGTCGGACGGCATCTCGGCCTGGCCGATGCTTTGCTGGAACGTCAGCCTTTCCCTGGACCAGGTTTGGGTGTGCGCATCGTTGGAGAGGTCACCGAGGAGAAGGTGAAACTCTTGCAGCAGGCTGACCTCCGTGTTCAGGAAGAGATTCGCAAACTTCCAGACTACAAGATGATATGGCAGACCTTCGCGGTGTTGCTGCCTGTCAAGAGCGTCGGTGTCATGGGGGACCAGCGCACGTACGAATACACCTGTGTCATCCGCAGCGTCAATTCAATTGATGCGATGACGGCTGACTGGACGCGCCTGCCGTATGACGTGATGGCGCGCATGTCCAACCGCATCATCAACGAGGTGCGTGGCATCAACCGCGTGGTCTATGACATCTCGTCGAAGCCGCCAGCGACTATTGAATGGGAGTAGAATTGAGTTTTCAACAACAATATAAGGAGAAAAACAATGCTTTACGACAAACAACACGCACTTCTTGAGACCTCCATCCCTGAACTCGGGACGCCTATGAGAGGCAAGGTGAGGGATGTCTATGACCTGGGCGAGACCCTGCTTTTCATCGCCACGGACCGCATCAGCGCATACGACTGCATCATGCCGAACGGCATTCCTGACAAGGGCAGGGTGCTGACCCAGATTACCCTCAACTGGTTTAAGGTGCTGACGGGCATGCCCAACCACCTCGTCACGGCGGATGTCTCGAAGTATCCTGCTGTGCTGCAGAAATATGCGGCGGACTTGGACGGGCGTTCGATGATTGTCAAGAAACTGAAGATGCTGCCCGTAGAGTGCATCGTTCGCGGCTATCTTTCTGGCTCTGGCTGGGAAAGCTACGAGAAGAGCGGCACCGTCTGCGGCATTCGTCTCCGCGAAGGCTACCAGAAGTCCTCGAAGCTGGACGAACCCATCTTCACCCCCACCACCAAGGAGCAGTCTGGTCACGACATGCCCATTGACGTCGCCGCACTCGGTGGCATTATCGGCGCGGAACTGGCGGAGAAACTCAGCAAGGCCGCCATTGACAACTACCGTCAGGCCGCCGACTTCGCTTTGACCCGTAACATCATCATCGCCGACACGAAGTTCGAGTTCGGTCTTGACGAGAAGGGTACGCTAGTTTTGGCCGACGAGGTGCTGACCCCCGATTCAAGCCGTTTCTGGCCTGTCGCCACATACGCGCCTGGCAAGTCGCAGCCTTCGCTGGACAAGCAGTTCGTCCGCGACTGGCTGGACAGCATCCACTTCAACCGTCAGCCACCCGCCCCCGAGCTGCCGCCTGAAGTCGTTGCGAAGACGACGGAGAAGTACAACGAAGCCCTGAAGCTTCTGTCACTATAATCAAGCATACGAGGTACTTGCAATATGGGTTACGACGTTTACCAAAGCCCGTTTTCAACACGCTACGCCAGCAAGCAGATGCAGGCAATCTTCTCTGAGGAGCACAAGTTCCAGACATGGCGCCGCCTTTGGATTGCCCTTGCTGAAACGGAGAAGGAGTTGGGGCTGGACATTACGGATGCGCAGATTGCACAGCTGAAGGAACACGCCCTCGACATCAACTTTGCCGAAGCCGAGGCACGTGAGAAGGTGGTGCGCCATGATGTGATGAGCCACGTCTATGCATACGGCTTGCAGTGCCCTGATGCGAAGGGCATTATCCACCTAGGTGCAACCTCTTGCTACGTAGGCGACAACACTGACTTGATTATCATGCGCGAGGCTCTGTCCCTTCTGCGTGGCAGCCTCGTGACGGTCATCGGCAATCTGGCCGCCTTCGCGGAGAAACATGCTTCGTTGCCCACGCTGGCCTTCACCCACTTCCAGCCTGCCCAGCCGACCACTGTCGGCAAGCGTGCTACCCTGTGGATTCAGGATCTGATGGCCGACGTGGAGGATTTGGACTACGTGATGAATGGACTGCGCCTCCTCGGCTCCAAGGGCACGACTGGCACCCAGGCCAGCTTCCTGGAGCTTTTCGGCGGCGACCATGAGCGTTGCAAGAAACTGGATAAACTCATCGCTGAAAAGATGGGGTTTTCTGGTTGCTATGCGGTCTCTGGACAGACCTACTCCCGCAAGATTGATTCGCGTGTGTTGAACGTGCTGTCTGGCATTGCGCAGAGCGCGGCGAAGTTCTCCAACGACATCCGCCTGCTCCAGCACCTCAAAGAGGTGGAGGAGCCTTTCGAAAAGTCCCAGATTGGCTCCTCGGCCATGGCCTACAAGCGCAATCCGATGAGAAGCGAGCGCATGGCCTCTATCGCCAGATACGTTATCTGCGACACCTTGAACCCCGCCATCACCGCCGCTACCCAGTGGTTTGAGCGGACGCTGGACGATTCCGCCAACAAGCGCGTCTCCATCGCGGAGGCGTTCCTGGCGGTGGACGGCATCCTGACCCTCTATAGCAATGTCTCCAATGGGCTGGTGGTCTATCCGAAGGTCATCGCGCGTCATCTTGATCAGGAGCTTCCCTTCATGGCCTCCGAAAACCTGATGATGGATGCCGTCAAGGCGGGTGGAGATCGCCAGGAGTTGCACGAGGCCATCCGCGTCCATGCGCAGGCTGCTGCCGCGAATGTGAAGCAGAACGGCGGTGAAAACGACTTCCTCGCGCGTCTGGCGCAGGATGAGCACTTCAGCAAGCTGAATCTTGACTTGAAAGCGGTGTTGGATCCGATGCGCTACGTGGGGCGTGCCCCCGAGCAGACACAGGAGTACTTGGCAGAGTGCGTCAAGCCCTTCCTGGTGGCAAACGCTGCTTCCGCCACCCACAATGGCGAAGTCACCATCTGAAAAAAAAACAAGGAGCAACCCATGTCAACAATAGTAGTCGTAGGCACCCAGTGGGGTGATGAAGGGAAAGGGAAAATCGTGGATTTTCTGGCTTCCCAGGCAGATGTCGTTGCGCGTTTCCAGGGCGGCAGCAACGCGGGGCACACGGTGACAAACGAAGGACATGAATACAAGCTGCACCTTCTTCCCTCTGGTATCCTCTACTCGGACTGCATTTGCGTCATCGGCAACGATGTGGTGCTGGACCCGAAACTGCTGTTGGAGGAGATTGATTCGATGAAGGCCCTGGGGCGTCCCATGGGGAAGCTCCGCATCTCCAACCGCTGCCATGTCGTGATGCCTTATCACAAGCGGCTTGACGCCTTGCAGGAGCAGTTCCGCGGCAACGCTAAAGTTGGGACTACGGGGCATGGCATCGGCCCCTGCTATGCCGATGCTGCCGACCGCATCGGCATCCGCGTGGTGAGCTGGATGGACAAGGAGGCCTTTGCCACAGAGCTTAAGGCCGCACTGGCATACAAGAACAGGCTGCTGACACAGGTATTCAATGCGGAACCGTATGATTTCCAAGAGGTTTACGATGAATACTGTGGCTATGCGGAGCGTCTTCGCCCCTACGTCTGCGACACCTGCTCCTTGATGAACGAGTTGATTGCCGAAGACAAGCGTATCCTCTTTGAGGGGGCGCAGGCAGCGATGCTGGATCTGTCTCACGGTACCTATCCCTTTGTCACCAGCTCCCATCCGACGGCGGGGGCTGCATGCATCGGACTGGGCATCGGCCCCAAGTGCATCCAAAAGGTGGTTGGCGTCGTCAAGGCATATGCGACACGTGTTGGCGAAGGCCCCTTCCCGACGGAGCAGCTCAATGAAAACGGTGTGAAGCTGCGCGAAATCGCGCATGAATATGGTGCGACCACGGGGCGTCCAAGGCGCACGGGCTGGCTTGACATGAGCGTCGTTCGCTATGCCGCGCAGATTAATGGCCTTGATTGCATCGCCATTACACGTCTCGACATTTTGGACAGCTTCCCCGAAATCAAAATCTGCACGGGCTACAAATTGAATGGCGTGCCCCTCAATGAGTTCCCCGCCAGTTTGAAGGTGTTGGGGCAGGTGGAGCCTGTCTATGAGACGATGCAGGGCTGGATGTGCGATACGAGTGCCATCCGCGAATACGACAAGTTGCCGCCGCTTTGCCGTGCCTACGCAGAGCGCGTCGCCGAACTTTCTGGCACGCGCCTGGGCATCGTCTCCGTCGGTCCCTCCCGCGACCAGACGATTGTGCTTGAGAAGATGTTTTAGTTGCTTTTGGGAGGGAACTATGACTAAGATTACAAGACCAAAACTTCCTAAGCTCTTAGAAGTCAAAATCTACAAAACAGGTCAAACGCGCGGTGCAGATAATGATGTTATTTATCAAAACCGAGTCAGTAGGAGCAGTACAGTTTTAATTCCGTATTCAGTATGGCATAATCATCTAATTGCTAGAAACATGGAGTTTGAGAATGGGTATATAGTACTCATTCCGCCTTCAATTACTGATTTACATGAATTGGAGAGAGAAGGGTTGTGTCTTGGTAATAATAGTTTGTATTTTTATGAGACAAGACACGATTGGGACAATTATAACCCACAACATCGTCATTTGCTTGTTGCAACATCACGTAAAGCTCCTTTGGGAGGACATTTTGTTGCTCGTGTACCCGCAACAAACTCGACTTCTGACGGTTCAAAGATAAACCTTGGATTTACAGATTCTTCTTTGAAAGGGGCTGGTATTCGTGTTTACGAATATGCAAGTTCGGAACAGATTACGCAGTGTTCTCTTCAACTTGAGGCACTGTTTTGGCATTGTTATGATGCGATGGATGTCATTGTTGCCAGTGGAATGTCACGCGAAAACGCAATCAAAAGAAGAGAGAGTGTTTTGCAGGAATGTCGGGAGTTACAATTGCTTGATTATGATAGGCTTCGTTCTGCAAGAATTGTGAATGCCGATAATGTCACTATTTGTCCTTTGTGTCTTGAACCTATATCAGGATGCGGGTTTATGACACGCTTATCTCAAGTAGCAGGGCGTGAGGTTCCAGACACGACAGTGACTGAAGTAAGTCTTTTTCACATAGAAGAGCTACGGCCTGGGGTATTTAATCATCGTCCATATAATCTTGGATGGGGGCATCACCATTGTAATGTTATTGCTAAAGATTCTGGCATTATGCCAACTTTGATTCGGTTAAGAGAAATCGTTGAAAGAAATATAAATGCAGGGGTTGATATACCATCTACTTTTTAAGTGTTTTTGTTGCGGCACTTGAATAATTGTCTGGGAAATATGTATAGTTGGAATTAGTAATTAGAGTAAACTCTTCTAAACTATGGTTTACCCATTTTTGATCCAACTCAATGGAAACAGCGAGACGTTCATTTTTCAAGGCCGCAATAGCTGTTGTTCCAGATCCTGAAAAGCAATCAAGAACAATGTCTCCAGGATATGAAGAGGCTTTGATTATATGCTCTAGCATGGGAATGGGTTTCTCTGCAGGATGCTTTCCAGAG
>JAFTAC010000411.1 GCA_017458805.1 Victivallales bacterium
GGCAAATGGTGGAAGCTCACCCTGCCCTCCTTGGCAAACGCCAGTGCCATCGACGCATTGGACGTCAGCCGCCTCCAGAACACCATCCTGGCCCCCCTGCTGGCAATTGACGACCCGCGCACCAGCAAGCGCATCGACTTCGTCGGTGGCATCCGCGGCGCAGGCGAACTGGAGAAGCGCGTGAACTCGGGCGAGGCCAAGGTCGCCTTCTCCATGTTCGCGACCACCCTTGACCAGCTCATGGCCCTCGCCGATGCGGGCGGCATCATGCCACCCAACTCCACCTGGTTCGAGCCCAAGCTCCGCGACGGCCTCTTCGTACACGAAATCTAGTCTGTTCTGTGCCCGATGCACAAGCGTCGGTGCTCTCTGTTCTGTGCCCGATGCGCAAGCATCGGTGCTCTCTGTTCTGTGCCCGATGCACAAGCGTCGGTGCTCTCTGTTCTGTGCCCGATGCACAAGCGTCGGTGCACTCTGTTCTGTGCCCGATGCACAAGCGTCGGTGCTCTCTGTTCTGTGCCCGATGCACAAGCGTCGGTGCTCTCTGTTCTGTGCCCGATGCGCAAGCATCGATGCACTCTGTTCTGTGCCCGATGCGCAAGCATCGGGTTATAATACCACCTCCCAACCCCACAACTCAAATGGACATTCGCAACGGTCAAATCTACATCGAAGACGTGCCAGTGACCCAACTGGCGCAAACCTATGGCACCCCCACCTATGTTTACGAGGAAAATCGCATCCGCGCCAACTTCAGGCGCGCCCTTTCCGCATTCAAGAAATACTATCCGAACTTCCGCTTCTTCTATGCCATCAAGGCCAACAACAACCTGGCCGTCGCCAACATCCTACGTCAGGAAGGCGCTGGCATCGACGCCGCCAGCGTGAATGAAATCCTGCTGGCACAGAAACTGGGCCTGGGCGGAGACGACGTTATGTTCAGCGGCAACTTCCTCTCCGACGAGGACATCCGCCAGGGCCTCGAAAGCGGCGTCATATTCAATCTCGACGACATCTCCCTGCTGCCCCGCGTCCTGAAGTACGGCAAGCCCGAGCGCATCTCCTTCCGCGTCAACCCCGGCTACGGCAAGAGCGACGTGGGGGACTTCGTGACCAACGCCGGCCCCGATGCCAAGTTCGGCGTCCACCCCGAGCAGGTGATGAACGCCTACAGAATGGCCAGGGATGCGGGCATCAAGCGCTTCGGCGCACACATGATGCCAGGCTCCTGCATCCGCGACCCTGAATACTTTAAGTTCATCACGGAAATCCTTATGGACATCATCGGCAGAGCGGCAGCCGAACTCAACATCAGCTTCGACTTCATCGACCTCGGCGGCGGCCTCGGCATCCCCTACCGCCATGGTGACAACTACCTCGACATCGACAAGGCTGCATCCCTCGTCGCCGAGGTCTTCACCAAGAAAATCGCCGAATACAAGATGACGCCGCCGCGCCTGATGATGGAGCCAGCCCGCTACTTCGTCGGCGACGCAGGTTACATCATCGGAACAGTCCACGCCATCAAGGACAGCTACAGGCGCATCATCGGCACGGACGTCAGCATGAACACGCTGGCGCGCCCCGCCATGTACGGTGCCTACCACCACATCTACGTCAATGGACGCGAAGACGAGCCCAGGCGCACCGTCGGCCTCTGCGGCCAGGTCTGCGAAAACACCGACTTCTGGGTGCGTGAACGCGAACTGCCCCAGGGCATCGACCTCGGCGACATCATCGTCGTGGAGAACGCAGGCGCATACGGCTATGCCATGAGCTACCAGTACAATGGCCGCCTGCGCCCCGCCGAAGTGCTCGTCAACGGCGACAAGCACTGGCTCATCCGCAAGCGTGAGACCATCGAAGACCTCGTCCGCAACGTCAGCGTCCCCGAGCACCTGCAAAAATAAGCATGCGGTCTACAGCCCGCAGCACAGAACAGGTGCGCTGCCAAAGCGTCCTGATGCACACTATAAAGGGTATGTGTGTAAACAGTGGCTCCTTCATGCGGTTTTGAGGAAGACCGCATGAAAACCCACCTAGGAAGCACCGCCAATGCGGTGAAACCGGAGGAAGAAAACAACGACAATGGTACCGCAACCAGACAATTCCATACTCCCTAGCGACTTCGTGGCGGACAAGTTGCACAACTTGCTCGACTACGCCCATTTCGTGCGGGAAACTCCCCCTGACAAATTCAAGCTCACGCGCCCGAAGCTGAACTACATCAAGGCCCAGTCAGAGGCAGCCGAGGAGATTTTGGATGCCATGGGAGCCCGCACGAACGCAGAGTGGTTCCCGACACGCGAATGCGTCGCCATCCTCAAAAACTTCAGCACCTCCACCTACGAGCTGCTGCACGTCCATGTCTCCGCCCCCTATTATTCCTTGGGCGACAAACTGGAGAAGTTCAAGGAGGACACGGCGGAGCATCTTAGCTTTATGACGGAGGTCATCCGCCTCTCCCTCATCAATCTCCACGACAACACCACGCGACTTGGTATCACCATCGACCAGAACAGCGTCAACTACGTATTCAAGGAGATTCTAGTTGTTCCCAAGCTGCGACGCAATATGCCTTCCACGGAGCCAGGCAGTGTCAAGCACCGTATCGACGCCATGGCCATCAACGTCCTCAACTCCACCGAGGACATGAAGAGCTTTAAAAAGCTTTTCGAATCCTCCATCTCCGACTGGGACAAGCTGGACTTCGATTTCCTGAGCGAGACAAAAATACGCAGCCTGGAGGTCAACATGCACACCCTCCAGTCCATGTATGACACTTACATCTCCGACAGCGAGACGGAGGACACGGACGACGACCTGCGCAAGGTGCGCGGGCGCATCTCCGTCATCCTGCACCTGCTGCGCATCGCCTCCATCTACATCCACTTCTACGAGAGGCATATACGTGGAAACCCCATGGCGGTTTTCGCAGACAAGAACAGCAAACGCGAGTGTGCACGCCCTGTTGCATGTGTCAACCAGGAAGCGTTCTACACGGCCATCCTCAAGTATCTTGCCTACTACATCGAGACCTTCCAGAACGAGGGGCGCAAGCTTTGCTCCTTGCTTCTCCAACGCTATTGCGTCACCAAGACAGTCGAGGCCCAAGTGCCGCCCTACGTTGGCTTCCACGTCCGCCCGTCGGCCTTGGTCGCGGCCATCGTGAAGCACTACGGCTGCGATGTCCACATGCGCCTGTGGGACACGGAGTACGACGCGGGGAACGCACTCAACATCATGATGTCCAACAACTACCTTGACCAGAAGAAGCGCGCCTTCCTGGTTTCGGAGATGGGCAAGGTCGATTTCTCCGACCTGGAGCTCCAGCTCAGCGAAGGGTTCATAGACAAGCTCAGCGCAGGAAAACAGGCCATCCTCAAGCTGGCATCGGCAGGTCTCGTGCGCATCTACAAGTTGCCTTTGGTTATCGAAAAGGGGAAGTTTGTTCCTAGCCAGGAGGCCTCGTTTGCGGACTATGTCTTCCAGCTGGTGGTCTATCTGATGAACTACGAACGCCAGGTGGGCATCCTATTCCCCGCGACCGTCCAGTTCACGGGCCCCGAACAGGCCGTCGATGACCTGCTGGCACTTGCAAACGCAAACTATTGCGAGAGTGAAACAGGCGAAGACCTCCCTCTTCCCAAACAGCTTGAATACCTAAGCTTCAAACGCAAGACGATTAAGAGACAACAACCATGACAAAGCAACTGGTCATAGCCACTGGAAACAAACACAAAGTACTGGAAATGAAAGAAATACTTGCGCCACTCGGCTATGACGTGATAAGTGCCGCCGAGTGTGGCGGGATGCCAGATGTGGAAGAGGACGCAGATACCTTCCAGGGCAACGCCTCCAAAAAAGCCATTGAGACCGCCAAGGCCCTTGGCCGCACCGTCCTGGCCGATGATTCTGGCCTAGAAGTGTTTGCGCTTGGCGGCGAACCAGGCGTCTTTTCAGCGCGCTATGCAGGCGAAGGCGGCAACGACGGACGAAATCTGGCGAAATTGCTTGGCAAGATGCAGGGTGTCACAGATCGTTCGGCTCGCTTTGTCTGCGTCATTGCCGTCGCAACCCCCGAAGGGCTCGTTGGTTGCGCCGAAGGCGAAGTGCGAGGCACCATCGCGCTGGCACCAGCAGGCAACGGTGGCTTCGGCTACGACCCTGGCTTCATCCCCAATGGCTACGACAAGACCTTCGGTCAGCTTCCTCCAGAGGTGAAAAACAGCCTCTCCCACCGCGCCAACGCCCTTAAAAACGCCATCGCCCAAGGACTCCTGTAAGCATTCTGTCTCTTTTCACACTTTCATAAAAGGCCTCTCACATGCTAAAACGTGTACTCTTTCTGCTTTCCCTTCCATTATTGACATTCTGCCAATTGGTTCTGGTGGAGAATGGCCTTCCCAAAAGTGAAATTGTCATAGGAGCAAAGCCCACGCGCTCTGCGCAATTCGCCGCGTTTGAGCTGCAGCATGGTCTCAAGCTCATCACTGGCACCCAACTCCCCATCGTGGAGAAGCCAGAGCAACCTGACTCCGTGCATCTTATGGTAGGTCTTCCCGCCGACGGGGAAACCTTCAAGCACGAAGAATACAGCATCCGCTTCAAGGGGAACAACATACATCTGGCAGGAAATGACAATCCCGACTACGCAAAGGTTGATTACACGAAAACCAACACCTTCCCTCCATTGGAGTACTACTATCGCGCCTCCTGCTTCGCTGTCTATGACTTCCTCGAAAAAGCCTGTGGCATGAGATTCTACTCGTATGGCGACGTCGGCACAGTCTTCACCCCGCGCAAAACCTTGACTGTCAATCCATTTGAAAGCCGTCGCGAACCAGAAATGAAGGCATTCCGCGTCCCTTACTTCGAGGGACCCAAAGACCATGTTTCCTCACGTGACCTGCTACTGCTCCGCCACAGGTGGCGCGAAAACACCGTCTATGGCTATGTCAACCACAACATCTACTCCATCTACTATAGATACTGGGGCAAGGCCAAGGGCAAGGGGCTGGCGGATGTATTCATCGAGCACCGCCCCGACTACTTCGCAAAACGAGAAGAGGGGCGCCGTTCCTCCCACATAGCGAAGAGCCAGTATGGTGGTGAATACGTGCCCTCCCAGCTCTGCTATGCCGCAGAAGGCCCCATCGACTACTTTGCCGACGAGGCAAACAAGGTCTATCATGGTGAAAACGTGCCTGGCGCACGTTTCGGCAACATAAAGAAGCTCCCCGATACCCCCTTCTTCTACCCCATCCAGCCTGACGACGACATGGCCGTCTGCCAATGCCCCAAATGCACTGAAATGATGGAGAAGGACCGCATCTCCTACCATTTCAACTGGGTGAACAAGCTGGCGGCAAAGGCGCATGAGCTGAATCCAGACATCAACATCGCCACCCTCTCCTACGGTGTCGCGCGCCGCCGTCCTGAAAACATCGAACTCTACCCGAATCTCTCCATCCAGCTCTGCATGTCCCTCCAGCTCTGGTTCCATCCCCTTATCTACAAGCGCCAGCACGACACCTACAAGGACTGGGTGACCCACGAGGGCAAAAAACGGATGCTCACCTGCTGGCTCTATCTCCTCTGCCCGTCCGCAGACTTCATCAGAATGTCAGGCAAGCCTGGCTTCTTCCCTGTGCTCTACCCCAAGAACACGGGCAAAATCATCACCGAATACCTTGATGACGGTTTGCAGGGGCTCTTCGCCGAAATCTTCACCAAGCAGCATGAGCTGGAATCCTATATCATGAGCAGACTCATCTACGACCGTTCCATCGGCTACGATGACCTGCTTGACGAATACTACGAACTCTACTACGGCAACGCAGGCAAGGCGATGAAGCAGGTTGTGGAAACGATTGAGGAGATTTCCACCAATCCGAAGAACTATCCTGAAGCCTTCCTGACAAAAGACAACGAGAACGGCTCCTACATGGGCGGCATGTACAATGAGATAATCATCTGGCATGTCGGCACACCAGAGCGCATCGCCGCCATCGACAAGCTCGTCACCCAGGCGCAGGCCGATGCACAGACGCCAGTCGAGAAGGAGCGCGTCAAACGCTTCATTTCCAATATCTGGGGACAGGTCAAGCCAGGACGCGCCGCTTTCGAACGCCACCAGGAACTCCGCTCCTTCAAAATCCCAAGCATCGATTTCGTCGCTCCCGCAGCAGAATACAACGGCGACCTTGGCAAGGCCGATTTCAGGTACGCTCTTACGTTCAACGACTGGAAATCTGCGTATGGCGATGCGGTGACCGCTCCCGCAACCCTGAAACTCTTCACCGATTCCACCCATCTCTATGTTGATTATGCAGAAAAGGGTTCCGAGCCCTACGCCAAACGAGACCAGGAGTTCTGGCGCAACGGCCTCGAAATCTTCCTTGGGCTAGACAAGAGCCTGAACTTCAAGCAGATGTTCACAACCGTCAACGGATACTGCGAGTTCTACGACAACGCCATTATCGAAGGCGTCGCGCATTTCGACAAGCAGAAAGTCGATATCAAGACGAAAAATGAGCTGACAGAGGAAGGATGGCATTTGCAACTGGCCATCCCGCTTGCCGTGCTTGGCAAGCAGTTGCAGGAACAGAAGTCCTTCTGCGCCAATTTCATCCGTACAAAACTGTTTACTCCAGAAAGCCAGAACAACTCCTTCTACTACAGCCCGATCTTCACAGCCAGCCACCAGGCTGGCATCGACCGCATGGGCGACTTCTTCCTCCCCGATCAAGTCTCGCAAAACAGGCAGATACTTGACACAACCTCTTTCACGTCAAAGACTAACGAACTACCGACTGGATGGGTTTACAACCCGCGTTTCAAGCTCACGTCAGCAGTGAAGGACGGTCATTTCATCCTCACGGGCCAAGACAAGGTCGGCTACATCAACGTCAAGGAGTACACCCCCATCCGACCTGGCGACACCGTTGAGTTCCAGCTCACGGCTTCCGGCAAGAACGCAGCCTGCGCCATCTTCCTCTCCAATGGACCTGGACGCCATTTCGTCGGCACCCGCGAACAACGCTTCAACTTGATTGAAACGCCCTCTCAACACACAGTCATCATCAAAGTCCCCGAGACTGGCATCAATAAGTGGCAGCCAACTCACGTGCGCATCGGCTTCCGCGTCAACGGAGACGGTTTCCTGGACATCTCTGCACTCAAGGTCAATGTGAAATAGCCACAAAGGTCAATATCATAGGAACTCTCCCATGAAAATCGCATTTGGAAAGACAGTCATCTCCCCTGAAATCGGAACAAAAGTCGCAGGCTACGGGCCTGAAGACTACTCGGTCGCCAAGCTGGACGACCTCTATGTGACCGCCCTTGCAATGGACGACGGATGCAAGAAATGTGTCATCCTGGGCTTTGACCTCCTCGGCATCGACGAGGGTTATGTCAAGAAAATCCGCCAGGCGTGCGCAGCCGAGTTCGGTGGCGAGGAGGCGCAGGTCATCCTCAGCTGTACCCACACTCACAGCGGTCCCCACACCAGAACATTGGGCCGCTATCCCTCCAGCTTTGAGAAGGGATATGCGGATGCGCTGGTGCCCAAAGTCGCGGCCCTCGTCAAGTCCATCCTTGCCCGCGAATGGATTGAGACCGACGTCTATTACTACTCGCTGAACTGCGACGCCAACGTCAACCGCCGCTACGTCTCCAGCAACAACAAATGCTCCTTCATCCCCCATCGCCGCGACATGGAACGCATCGCCGACGGCTTTGCCGACAAGGAGGTTGGCGTGCTTGCCTTCCGCAAGAAGGACGGCGAAGTAGCCTACATCATTGGCAACTACGCAGCCCATCCGCTTGCCAGCCACTGCCCAGGCATCGGCGGCCACCGCATCTCCGCCGACTACCCAGGCGTCTTCCGCAAGTACATCGAGGAGGAGACGGGTGCAGGTTGCATGTTCCTGTCGGGCGCCGCAGGCGACATGGTGCCGAAAGGCCATGAGACGGGGCGCGCCGCCAGCGAGGCCGTCGGCATCAAGCTGGCTCAGGCCGTCATCAACGGCGTCATCACCGCCACACGCGACAAGGCTAGCTATATGCTGACAACGGAAACCTTGCAGTGCGGCTTCACCTACGCCACCGCCAAGATGCGCGAGTTCCGCAAAAAGCTGCTGCCACCCTTTTCCAAGGGCAAAGAGGAGCTGACTTACGAAATCCAGTGCCTCTCCATCGGCGACATCTGCCTCGTCGGCGTGCCAGGCGAAATGGTCGCCGAGCTGGGGCAGGAAATCAAGTGGCACTCCCCCTTCCGCAAGACCTTCATCCTCTACTGCTCGACCGCCTACATGGACTACCTCTGCCACGGCAACGCCCTGGTTGCAGGCGGTTACGAAGGCCGCGAGCAATACACCGACAGCCATACTGGCCTGAAGCTCGTCAACGCTGCCGTCGAAGGCACCTATCAGCTCTACGAACGCACCTTCCCCAATCCCGACGAATGGCCTGAAAACAACGAACCCTCCCTCGTCGCCCTCAAAAACTGCTAATCCCTTTACCTGCGCTGCCGTGCAACTCTTCGTCCTGAGTGCGCGGCGCGTAGCCGCATACTCTGTTCTGTGCGCCGCGCACAAGCGCGGCGATTATCCAACCATGAAACTCCAACTGAACGAAAGCAACACCTACGAGCTTTTGGACGAGTTCAACGACGTCCACAAGGCCCTGCTTGCACAGGACAATGGCGAGATGGCCAAAGCCTACAACCACGTCATCCCCGCCCACTGCATCGAGGCAGGCTATGACTGCCTCCTCTTCGTCGGCCTCCCCAACCGTCCCACCGAAGTCACCGTCCGCGTCCAGGCCGCTGATTTCTAGGGCATCTGTTCTGTGCGCCGCGTACCTGTTCTGTGCGCCGCGTACCTGTCCTGTGCGCCGCGCTTCAGCGCGGCGGTAGTCGTCTGTCCTGTGCCGCGTGCGCAAGCACGTCTGTCCTGTGCCGCGTGCGCAAGCACGTCTGTCCTGTGCCGTGTGCGCAAGCACGCGGAAACCCCTAAGGAACCCCCATGAAAAACCTCCTTCTCTTCCTCCTTCTCACCTCCCTTTCAGTTTTCAGCACAGAGTTCGCCGTAAACGGCAACTTCGAGGAACTCGGCTCTAATGGCCTGCCTGTCAACTGGATGAAAAACTCCTGGAGCGGCTACAAGCCCGAATGCACCTTGGAGGTAGTGAAGGGTGGTGGCCTCAAGGGCAACTCCCTGCGCATGACGAACATCCAGGCGAAACGCGGCGCCGCGTTCAACACCACCTTCTATCCAGGCATCTGTGGCGACAGCGTCCGCCTCTCCTTCCGCGCCCGCGGCAAAGGCACCACAAAAGTTCACCTTTACTTCAAGACCAAGACAGGCGAGTGGAACTTCAAATCCCCGCAGGAAGTTCCTATCACCACACACGATGAGTGGAACCACTTCGCCATAACTCTGACCGTTTTCAACGGCAAGGCTGGCGAGACGGGTTTCTTCGACATCGGCTTCGAGACGGAGATGGGCGGTGAACTGGAGCTCTCCGACCTGACAGCTGACCTAGTGCCTGGCGAATACCGTGGCAGCGAGCCCTTCCCGCAGAACTGGACGCTCTTCGGCCCTGTTGATAAGGATTTCATACCAAGTCAGGCCGAGCTGAACACGCTCCCCACAACCCTGGCGGGAATCTCTGGCTGGAAGTTCAAACCCATCTCCAACACGCTGGACTTCGCAAAAATCTTTGGACCAGGCGAGAAGAAATGCGGCTGGGCCTTTGCCGAGCTTGAATCGCAGATTGACTGTGACTACACCATCGGCGCAGCCGCCGACTGGTGGATGACCTATTATGTCAACGGCACCCCCATCATCGACACGATGGTGGGCGGCAACGTCGAATACCCGTATGACATCTCCAACCATGTGAAGACCGTGCGCCTGAAGAAGGGGATAAACATCCTGGCGGTTAAGGTGCTCACGGGGAAAAACAGCTCCATCCTTATGACAGGCGGCCCCTTGGAGCTCGCCAACCGCGTCACTCGCATCAAGCGTTCAAAGGTCGAGTGGATTGAAGACTTCGACGGCAAGACGGTCTCCTGCACAGGCAATCCCGAGCTCATCAAGGCCTATCCCACATCGGGTCTGCTCACGCTGACAGGCCAGGGCGTCTTCACAACCAATGGCAACCTTGCCATCAGCCAGCCTGATGGTGCCTTCCGCAACCCAGAGGTAGCCTCTCATTTCCGCGCAGTCGGCTGCCGCATCCAAAACTTCGGGCAGTCCCCCGAAAAGTACAGCGACTGCCAGCTGGAGTTCGCACTGAACGGAAAGACCGTCTCCCTCAAGATGGTCGTCACCTGCCATGCGAAGAACAACGAGCTGGAAGTGCAGGTCATGGAAGGCGACAAGACGCTCGCTACGAAGAAGTTCCCCAAGACCTCCTTGCCCGCCGATTTCCTCCTCGCCGCCAGCCCCAACGGCCTCTATGCCGTCAATATCACCAGCATCTCTGACGGCAGTATTTTGGAGTTTTCTGGAGATTCCGCCGTCGCCAAAGTCAACTCCGAACTAACGCCTGGACTGCTTTTCAAATCCAACGGCGGCACCTCCGAGCTCGTCATCGACAACTACCTCGTCTGCCAGGCCGTCGAAAAGGGAACAGCCAGCCAGGTGCCCTATATCGTTACACCCGAAGCTGAGTTCGACCCCGTCAAGGCGGGTTGGAAGCTAGTCTTCAGCGACGAGTTCAACGGCGACAAGCTGGATGAAACTGTCTGGCAGCATGGCTGGTCCAGCGACCCGAAGCGTGTAAGTGTCCACGACGGCGTGCTGGAGATTGCGTGCGACTGGAATGATGACCACTCCAAACTGACCACGGGCTCCGTCTCCACCTACCAGTTCTTTCAATTCGGTTACTTCGAGGCGAACTGCACCTTCAGTTGCCAGACGGGCTGGTGGGCTGCCTTCTGGCTCTACGGCTACACCAACGCCAATCCATTCTACGACGGCTTTGAAATCGACATTTTCGAGGACTACTTCCTCTCCTCTTTGCACGAGGGAGAACCGCCGCGCAATGTCCTCGACCACAACCTCCACGTCTATTGCGGTGAAACCCTCAAGAGCTGGAACTACAACTCCCCCAAGGGAAACTACCTGGACGGCTTCCACAAGATTGCCTGCAAATGGACTCCGTTCGAAATCTCCTACTACCTGGACGGCAAGCTGATACGCAGCACGGCCAACCACAGTTCGTACGATTCAGTCACCTTCGACGCCTTCAACCACGCCCTCGGCATCACCCCTCTCCACCCCATTCTCAGCGGACAGCCCAAGAAATCCGCTGGCGACCCGAAGCGCGGCAAGTTCCCCGAGAGCTTCCTGACGGACTACGTCCGCATCTACGCCTTCCCGCAGGACAAAATCCCCTCCGTCACCTGGACGAAGAAGCCCGCAAGCTCCATCGCACAATATGGCGACAAACTCGCATTCTCCGCAAAAGCAAAGCCTTCCCCGAAGACGAACGCCCCCATCAAGGCTGCCTATCTCTTTGACGGCGGCTACCTTATCGACTACAAGACGCAGCCCCCGTATGACTTCTCCGTCATCCTCACCAACGAGTTCTACGAGGCCACCGACTACTGCCGCCCAGGCCGCCAGAACATCATCCCCAAGTTTATGGACAACTTCCACTGCTACAGCATCTTCGTGCAGGATGCAGAGGGCAACGTGGCCTTTACTGAACCCTATATGCTGGCACATATCACCGCCAGGGACGCCAATCCAGGCACCCCCTACCAAGGCAAGCCCCAGGTCATCCCTGGACGCATCGCCCTCACGCACTTCAACGAGGGCGGCCAAGGCGTCGCTTTCATGGACACCACCCCAGGCAATGCCTTTGCAGGACGCAAGAACCTCATCGACAATCGTAAGTGCGATGTTGACATCAGCGGCGACGACATCGGCTTCACCGTTGAAGGCGAATGGCTGAACTACACAGTCGATATCAAGGAGGCAGGCACC
>JAFTAC010000412.1 GCA_017458805.1 Victivallales bacterium
GCGCACCCTCCAGAGCCTCGATGCGCCATGGTTCTGGTTTGAAGGTGTAGGGGGTGATTTCAATCTCGTAGGCACCCTTTGCGTCGAAGGTGATTCTGGGCAGGTAGCCGCTCCACCAGAAGTTCTGGGGATTATAGGCTCCCATGTCGGAGAAGAAGAAGTTGCCTGGGCAGTAGATGATGGGCACGCCATCCACCACCTCGATGCCCTGCGGGCAGTGCGTGTGGATGTTCATCACGGCAGTGGCCCCTGCCCGTGCAAAGGCCCTGTAGAGCTTTTTCATGCGTGGGCTCGGAATGGGATTGTATTCATTGCCGCCGTGGATGATGACGATGACGATGTCGTACTTTTTCTTTTCTTCGGTGATTTGCAGGATGTTCTCGAAGTCGTCCATGGCGTTGGTGCCAGGGTGGTCTTCCCACGAGGTGCCGAACTCGGTCTCGCAGAAGTTCAGGATGGAGATGGCGAAACCGTCTTTGGCGATGTGGAGGGGCTGTCTGGCCGATTCCTCCGTGGCACCTGCGCCGACGGTCTTGATGCCAGCTGCATTGAGATACTTGATGGTATCCAGCTCGCTTTCGGGACCGTGGTCTGCTGTGTGGTTGTTGGCCAGCAGCGCCACGTCGATGCGGGCAGCCGTCAGGAACGCCTCGCAGCCTGGCTTGACGATGAGGTTCGGACCGCACTTGAGGATGGGGTTCGGCTTGTCGGAGATGACCGTTTCCCACTGCGCGATGCGGATGTCCGCCTTGTCCAGTGCTGGCTGGATGCTTTTCAGCATCTCCGCGCTCTTCCCCTCAAGTATAGGGGCTTCTGCGGACTTGTGGGGGCAGATGTCTCCCGTGATGGCGACCGAAATGCTCTTGGCGCTGGATTCGCGCCACCTGTAGGTACCTGTTTCAATCATGGTGTGCCTTGACCTTATTCGTTTATGGAACTAAATTGGAGTTTTCCCAAAAAACATTATGGTTTCTCAGCAAAAAAACATTGTAGAAAACCATAACAGCTCATCTTCTTTACCATACACAGGAAATCAAGGTTTTCAAATATGTCAACGATAAATAGCCTAGATACTCCATGGATACTTAATCTCTTTGAGCGCACCGCCTTCGCGTGCGGATTCTGCCGCAAAGATGCCTGGCAGTGTCATGGCAAGACCTTGTCGGATGCCGATAGGGGAAGGTTTGCCGTTAATAATCGCTTCGGCAAATTCACGCAGCATCAGGTTGTCGCTGCCATTGTGGCCATAACTGGCTGCCTTGAAAAGCTCCTCGTCCAGAATGGGTAGGCCTAATGGGCGAGACGATCTCTCGGGGGTAAGCGGTATTTCTAGAAACTCGTTTTCAGCGGAGAAGCTGTTCAGTTCCTTGAACCAAACCTGAGCCTTTTCGTTGTAGAGCAAGACATTGGCTTTTTCGGCGAAAATTCGCGTGGTGTGCAGGGGACCATGGGCGGGGACGCCAAATGCAGTCAGAAAGCGAACCACTAAGTTCTCCTTGGTATGCAGAAGAGCCGACATGACGTTGTGGGCGCGTCCATTGCCCATGCGGTCGTATGTGCTCATGCAGGAGACAGCCGTGAACTCCTCCCCTGTCAAGGCAAGCACGGGACCAAGCGAATGGGTGCAGTAACGGCAGGATTCGTAGGCGTTTCGCCAGGAATCCCCTTTCACGGGCTCTCCATTTCCATGAACATATTCCGTTTCTATGTAAATGATTTTTCCAAGCAGTCCCATGTCCCTGAGTTTCAAGATGAACGGGGTCTTTGCACGGTAATTGGGATTGGAGGCACACATGTACATCGCCTTGGATTTGTTGGCGATCTTCCAGAGCGTTTCTCCCTCTTCGATGGAGTTGACGCAGGGGATTTCGCCCAGCACATGTATGCCGCGTTCAAGTGCCTTGACCACATATTCTGTATGGATTTCAGGCGGGATTTCGGTGATGACGGCGTCAATGAGACCAGAGTCCAGCAGTTCTTCTGTCGTGCTGAAGAGTTTAATCTCTGGGAAAACCGCCTTGGCCTTGGAAAGCGGTTTTTCTGCAGGATCGCTCATGGCGGTCAGTTCACAGCAGTCAGGCAGAAGCTTGGCAATTCTTGCCATTTGCATCCCTCTTGGTCCACACCCAGCTATCCCTATTCTCACTTTCTCGCTCATGTTCACTCCTTTAATTTTTTTCCCGTTTTTGAATGACTATCTGTGATTTTGCTTTAGAAAAGCGGCATAGCTAAAGGTGCCGTCCTTGTCGCAGTAGCGATTGTATTCCTCTTCGCCATACTTCGCGTAAAATGCGCGAGGGTTGTTGAACTTTTCCTCTTGTTCTTTTTCGTATTTGGCCATATACTCTTTAGAAACACCGCATGGACCATCAATGTCGGCGTGTTCTCTTGCGTATCCGAGAATGTTTTTGATGACAATCTCCTCAGGTGCTTTGGACATTAACAATTCGATAAAAACATCGACATGAGTATAACTGTCATCAACGTCAACTGGAAGGCTAGTAACGGCCATGTTTGCCAGGAAGTTGCAAAACTCCTCGGAGTATCCATACAGGGAGGCTATGCCAGAAAGTTTTTGCAGGATGTCAGTGTCAATTCCTTTTTCAACGCATAACTCATCCAGTTGAATACGTCTTTCCCACCATTGAGGGATAGTATCTAATCCCATTCTTTTTATAACCATTTGGGCGACTTCCCGCTCATCTGATTTTGTCTTTATCATTTTACAGTGTCTCCATTCTCTTCACAATCTCAAAGAGTTTTGGGAAAAACCTTTTGATTTTTTCTTCATCCATTCCATAGAACAACAGCGATTTTATATTCGCAAGTGCCTCGGAATATGGCAAGTCGCTAAAATTTTGATTTGTGTAGTAGTCTGGTTCTTGATGACCGAATCCGTAGCCATAGCCGCCAGCCACGCAGCCAATGATGTCAGCCATTGCAGTGGCAGCATGCCTTTCTTCTAATGTAAGTCCAGACTTAGGTTTGTCAAATAGAAACTTGGAAAATGTTTCAAGAATTTGCTTTTCTCTTAGTTTTTCCAATCGTTTTGACCATTCCTCTTGAATACCCTCCCAGTCATCCAATGCCGCCAGTATGATTTCATGGTACAACCGAGGATATTTTATCACTGTTGCATGATGCCCCGATTCTGCAGAAGAACGCAGGGCACTCGAATCCCGAGATGACGGAGCACTACACGAAGATCTCCGACGCGGCTGCCGTGCGGTACGCCAAGATGCTTCACCTGGGCGGTTCCAGCACACCGTCGGAACGAGAGCGCCTTATGGCATGGGCGAGGAGGGCCAGCAACGAGGAGATAAGCGAGGCAATGAAGATGCTGTCGGAGCGGTTTGGGCTATAGGCTGCCACGAACGACGGGGGATGCGCCCCCGAAC
>JAFTAC010000413.1 GCA_017458805.1 Victivallales bacterium
GCTTGACTGGCGTGCGTAGATCACTGCCTTCTTCCTTGTCATCTGCATCTCCTTGTGAAAAATCGACATTGCCAAAGCCAGACCAATCCGAAATGACCATAATATAATACATATTCGCTAAAATGCAAGTGTCTGGTCTGTTGTTATCGCCATCATCGCCATCCTGGCAGCCATGCTGCTTCCCGCACTCTCCAAGGCGCGTGAAAAGGCCCGTGCTATCTCCTGCACCAGCAACGCCAAGCAGATTATGCTCGGTTCGATTCTCTATACCTCGGATTACGACGATAAAATCACATGCATGTGGTGGAACACATACGTCGATGGCTCGACCTACGGCACTGCCATGCCTTATCAGAATGGCGTCGCCAACTTCAACAGCTATTGGTGGTACTCCTACATCTATCCTTACGTGGGGGATGCGAAGACCTTCCAGTGCCCTTCAACCTCCCATTTCAATACCTTCATGGGATATGGTTTCAACTATGGCGGCAATCCATACGGAATGCCATATAGGAGCGATGTGAAGGGGAGCCTGGAGCGCCAGCCTCTTGGTGTGCACAAGACCCCCTCGCAGACTATGTTCGCCACCTGCCGTTCATCGCTTACGGACGCCAACAAGGGCTGCGTCTATAGCCAAAAGAGCGGTGGAGCGGCCTACTGGACTGCCGATGCCACAGGTCCCTATGGCAAGCAGGGGCTTATTGGCTCACACCACAATAACGGCACGATTTCCGCCCATCTGGATGGCCATGTTTCCGCCTACTCCATCCAATTCTGCGCAGCAACCCCAGAGGGCGGCAGCAACGATGTTGTACGCTACTGGGCATACTATAAAGCAGGGCAATAGGCTGGCTTCTACGAGCGATGGGGGGCTGGCGCCCCCCGCCCCCCCTGCTTTGTTCTGCTAAATGGGGGATTCGCCCCAGGCTGGTCCCCTTCGCCCTGTACTAAGTGTCTTTCGTCCTGAGGGGCTGTTGCAAAACTGTAGCCAGGGTCTTATGACCCTGTAGGAAGATTCATCTTTTTCCGCGTGAAAGCACGCGGAAAAAGATGTTTTCATGAAGTTTTGCAACAGCCCTTTTTTTTTAGAGTACGCGGTTTTTTATTGGAACTGGCGCAGGTCTTCAACCCACTGGCGGAATTCGGCATTCAGCCAGCGTTCTGGACTGGCGAGCATCAGCTTCATGGTTGTCTCTACGAGGGGGCGCACACGGATGGCCGTGAGGGTTGCGCTGCCGATTTTTGACTTGCGCACCAGTCCCAACTTCTCCAGTTCCTCTCCCAGGTCCTGGCTGTTATAAAAGGGCCACACGCCCTCGCTGCAATCCTTGCGCAGGTGGTAGTCGCGCACCGCCTGGCGGCGTTCCATGGGGACAGTCTCCAGATAGTGAAGAACCAGAGCACCCTCGATCCAGTGCTTCATCGTGCAGACGCGCATCGTCACGCCGATGAAGGTATAGAGTGCGTTCCACTCGTAGAGCCGTGTCCATGGCGAGGCCTCCGCAAAGGCCTTTTCCGACCATGGCGAGGGGCGTGGACCATACGCGCCGTGATTGCTCGTCAGTTCCTCGGCGCGTGCGCCGATGGCGGCAGCGGCGTGGGAGAAGTGGTTGCTTCGCTTGGCGCGTGGGTCCATACGCATTGCCTCGCTCAATGCCCCCACGTATGAGGGGGAGGTATTGATGTCAAAGTCCTTTTCCAACATCCCAGCCTGATAGAACCAGAGGCTCGGCATGCCGATGGTCCCGCTGGGCCCCAACGCCTTCAGCATACCGTCAAACACGGTAGTCGGACCGCCATCGACGGTGCCCATGCTGCTGAGCGAACCATGCATGAAAAGGGTATCGCCTGGCTGCGCTCCCACCTCCAGATATGCCTTGCAGACGTCATCTTCGCAAACATGAATTGACTTGTCGCCTTTTTCTGGTTCCATAAAAGCTGCTCCTTATTATTTGGAGAGGTAATTTCAAAATTAGCGCATTTACCGACTCTCCACGGCGGCTGCGATGTGCTGAGCCAGCCTGCGGATGGTTGTTGAAAACTCCGCCAGGGCCTTTGCCTTGTCTGGCTTCATCTCCGCCAGCGGGATGGCATAGAAGAGATCCTGGACGTTCTTGCGGTTCTTCAGCATGAACTCCTGCATGTCCGCTGACAGCGGCAGGCGGTTGTTGGCGGCGATGCGTTCCGCGATGAAGTCGCGGATGCCCGCCAGTTCGGGCAGGATGACGTAGGAGAGCAGCTCCGTTATCTGCGTACGGCAGTAGCCGTTTTCGGAGTTGCCTTTGAGCGTATATTCAAAGCCCGGATAGACGGGGTGCTTGTCATTCAGCTGCTTGAGCGAGGCGTTCAGCGAGAACTCGTCGCTGGCAGAGATGATGTCACACATCAGCTGCTCGAACTCAGCGACACGGTCCAGCATCAGCAGAGGAACATCGCCGTCGGCGACGCCGTTGCGCCAGTCATCCATCGTCTTGATGAACTTGAAGCACTGATAGTCTGTTGCGCGCTGCGCAACGGTCCGCGCGATGTCAATGAGGTCGCGCCTCACGAATTCCGAAGCAGAGGCGATATCGACGGCGGCAACATTCTGCAGCAGCTTCTGGCAGTCGGCCAGCACATTGCCGAAGAGCGGGATGAAATACTCGCTGCGCAGAATGCCCGTCGCATCGTGCGTTGACCAGTGATAGAGACTTAAATCGAAAATGTTATGGGTGATTTTCTTGGTCATCTCGATGCCAGGTCCGCCGCAGTGACGCACTTGGATGATGGGCAGGACCTCTTCCCAGATGGAGTCCATATAGCGCTCGTTTTCACCGTAGCGTTTGCGGCAGAACATCTTGATGAACGACTTGATTTTGATGTTGTCGGGGACGGGGGCCCAGCCGTTTGCCGCCAGATACTCCAGCATCAGCGTGTCGGAGTGGGAGATTTCAGGCCAGAAGATGAGTCCCTTGCACATCTTGTCCGCTACGGCCATGGGCAGACGGCGTTCAATGGCCTCGTAGTTGCCGCGCATGTCGGACTCGGATTCGTAGGCGTGGAAGATGCCGAAAATCCAGGGGAACTTACCTACCACATCCCAGTTCAGGAAGTTGTTGAGCTCGCTGTCGAAATCGGATGTGTAGTCGAGTATGATGGTGTTGCGCGGGTCGAATTGCGCCAGCAGCTCACGCACCTGCTCGGGTGTCCAGTAGAAGACGAACTCCCACGAGGCGATCATCAATGGTGCCAGCGGATACTTCTCGCGCAGCTTGTTGATGATGCGCCTATAAGTGTAGAGCTTCATCTCGTGGTTGGCTTCCTTGTCCTCGTAGCAACGCCGCTCGGAAAGGCCAATGGTGTGGAAGAGCTCAGGCGAACCATATTCGCGGATGTGCGCCTCGGTGCGCTTGAAATAGGCCTCCATGGTCTTGTCCTGGCGGATGTCCCAGACCAGTCCTGTGCCATCCTTGTAGGCTCCCGAGGCCTGTGGGAGGAAATCAGGTTTCACCGCATCCAGATACTGCCAGGGCGTGCGGCTGTACCAGTGGGTCATGGTGCCCACGTCCTCGGGGTGCATAAGATCGCGCTCACGCGCGTAGGCAAGGAGTTGCTTGCGCAGTTCGCCGCGGTACTCCAGCGGCCAGAAAAGGTTGCGGTCATCGTAGGAGCGCTCCTTTGATTCGGGCACCTTGCCGTCTGTCGGGTAGGAAACGATGTCGGGAAAGGCCTTCTGGAAGAGGTCGTCCAGCCCAATCCGCAGCATGAACATGTTCATGCGCTTCTTGACAATCCAGTCGATTTCCTGCTTCCACTGTTCCAGTCCCCAGTGCTCCGCCTGAAAACGGTCCAAACTGCGGTGCGCAAAGTATCGCAGACCGCGATACTCGAAATGGGGGCTTTCGCGCAAATCCAGTTCCGTGATGTCGATGTCATCGGATTTGATGATACGGTCGCCATCCCAGAAGTAGAAGCACAACTTCTTGTATTCAAAGAAGTAATAGACGGCGTACAAGAGTGCGCGGTTGCGCGCGCCTGCCAGAAAGAGCAGGTTCCGCCCGTTCTGGCGGGCGGATTTGATGGCATACTCCTCGGTGCCTGTGCGGAAGCAGAAGTCGGGGATGGTCTTGTCAATGATTCTCTCGTGCGTGAAGGCATTGACGGTATCAGCCCCCAGAACCACCAAATCCTCCTGTGGCGAATCCTCTGTGGTGATTTTCAGGCGTTTTCCTGTTACCTTCTCCCAGAGGGCGGCAAAGGCATCAGCGGCAATCTTGAAGATGCCGTCATAATGAGGTACAAGAATCTTTGTCA
>JAFTAC010000414.1 GCA_017458805.1 Victivallales bacterium
GATCTGCTCCAGCCTCTCGCGCGCTTCTTCCAGCGTGTATTTCCCGGCTGCGATTTCGCGCGAGAGCTGGTTCACTTCCGTGACCTTGTCCAGGCGCGCGCCGTGGATGGGGATGAAGTCGACGTTGGCGTAGGACTTGCCCGTCGTGAAGATGCCGTTGCTCAGCACGAAGAAATGCTCGCGCTCCTCGCCGAAATGGCTGGCTATGCGTTCCATCGTCTCTTCGACGCGGGCTATTTCCGCGCCGTTCTCCAGAAGTATATGCCCGGCCTCTGAGGCCAGGGAAAGGATCTCGTTGGAACGTTCTGTCTTCATGGTGTGCAAAAATACAAAACTTATGTTGACTTATTGAGGAATTTTCGATAAATTGCGGGAAATAAACTGCTTGAACATGAAGAAGTCACTGCTTTCCCTGGCAGCCGCACTTTTATGCGCCGCCTGCCTCGTCTCCTGCGGAGAGAAAAAGACCGCGTTATTCAATGGTAAGAACCTCGACGGATGGCACTTCGTACTGGCTCCCGACAGCACCGTCCCTGCCGCCGAAGTCTTCGGCGTAAAGGACGGAGTCATCACCATCTCCGGCCAGCCTTTCGGGTTCATGATCACTGACAACACCTACAGCGACTACGCCTTCCACGCAGAATGGCGCTGGATCGGCGAGCCCACCAACAGCGGCCTTTTCTTCCACGCCAAGGACGAGACCAACCTCTGGCCTTACTGCACCGAGGTCAACCTCAAGGCCGGTACGGCCGGTGACATGATCTCTTCCGGCGGATCAGCCTTCGAGGAACTCAAGGAACAGGGCGGACGTTTCAAGACCAGCCCGGTCAAGGAGAGCGTCGAGAAGCCTGCCGGCGAATGGAATGTCGCTGACGTAGTGGTGGACGGCGGTCATATCACCGCCACCATCAACGGCGTGCTCAAGAATGAAGCGCACATGATCGACCGCACCGAGGGGCACATCGCCATCCAGAGCGAGGGCGGCCCGCTCGAGCTTCGCAATGTCTATATCACTCCTCTGTAGAAGAAGTAGCCTACCTCAGAGACTCATGCAGGCGTACCTCTATGCCTGAACCTTCCAGACCATCTTTGATGGTCTGCATGTCGGTATTGCTCAGATGGTAGGGGATGAGTACCTTAGGCTTGATGACCTTGGCGGCATGGATGCACTGCTCGGGAGTCATGGTATAGGGCTGGTTCGTGGAGAGGAACGCCACGTCGATGTCCTTCAACTGCGCATACTCTTCGATGTCTTCGGAGTCGCCCGATACGAACACGCGCAGGCCTCCGATGGTCAGCAGGTAACCGTTGCCATTGCCCTTGGGATGGAACTGCTGCCTGCCTTCGGTGACATTGTACGCAGGAGTGGCGTCGATGGTGATACCCTTGCCGGCCGTTGTGCTCTCGCCGTTGGCCATGGCCTCGCCATAGCCGAGCATTCCGTTCACCTTGCCGTTGGCTATCACGCGTGTGTCATCCTTGGAGAGGAGTGAGATGGTCTCGGGGTTGTAGTGGTCGCCGTGCTCGTGGGTGATGAGGATGAGGTCGGCCTTGGGGAAAGACTCATAATCAATGACTTTCCCTCCGTAGTTCTGAACGGGGTCGATCTGGATGCTGTAGTCCTTGTAGGAGATGGCGAGGGAGCCGTGGTTGATGCAGGTTATGGCGACATTGCCGCCCTTGGCCTTGAAGATTTCGACGTTGGGGTCGTCCGACTTGGGAGCCCCTGTGCATGCTGCTGCCATGATGAGTGCTGCGAATAAAGTCAAGTGTTTCATATCCGTTGGTTTATCTCACACAAATGTAAGACTATTCTTCGAAAAATGCATTATATTTGCCCTCCGATATAAATGAACTGATGAACAAATCCCTGCTGGGCTACCATGCCCTTGCCCTTCTCGTCGTCGCCATCTGGGGCGTTACCTTCGTCTGCACCAAGGTACTTATCTCCGCCGGCCTCATGCCTGCCGAGATCTTCGCCATCCGTTTCCTTCTGGCCTATATCGGCATCTGCGTGCTCTGTGCCTTCAGGAAGGGACAGGCTTCCAAGCTTTTCAGCTCCAGCCTGGCAGACGAGTTGCTTTTCATCTTCCTCGGCATCACTGGCGGATCGTTCTATTTCCTTACGGAGAACACCGCCCTTGTATATACACAGGCCTGCAATGTAGCGTTCCTTGTCTGCAGCGCGCCCCTTTTCACCGCGCTGCTGACCTTTGCCATGAAACGCTTCGGCCGTGGCAGGCTCGTGGACGGGCTTGAGGACATACGCCTGGGCTGGCCCCTCATCGCCGGTACGCTGCTGGCGCTCGGCGGCATGGCCCTGGTGGTTTTCGAGCGTCAGTCCCTCCACCTTTCTCCCAAGGGAGACCTGTTTGCCATTGGCGCCGCCGTCTGCTGGGCGCTTTACAGCGTGGTCATGGCCCAGATGACCGATCAGTACGGAGCACTGTTCGCCACGCGCAAGGTCTTTTTCTATGGCCTTCTGACCATCATCCCGTTCCTGCTCGGCGCCGATCCCGAGGCGGTTCGTTCCGCTCTGGTGCAGCCTTCCGTCATCTTCAACCTCCTGTTCCTAGGGCTCATAGCCTCGCTTGCATGCTTCATCATCTGGAACAAGGTCCTTTCCAGGCTCGGCCATTTCACTGCGACCAACTACGTCTATCTCAATCCTTTCTTCACCCTCGTTTCTTCCATGATCCTGCTGGGCGAGCGGATGACGCCCATGTCCGCTGTCGGCTCCGCCGCCATCATCCTCGGCGTTATCCTCGCCGGGAAGAAATAGCCGGAGTTTTTTATAAATTTGATGTGATTCATCTTTTCCTCTTGGAAAAACCGTTGTCAATCAGTACCTTTACAAGGTATATAAGACGGCTTGACGATGAAAACTGCTTTTGTGAGGCTGGCCCTTCTGCTTTCCCTGCTGGTGTCGTGTGCACCGGTGAGGGACCGCAGGACGCTGAATGAGATGGAGGCGCTGATGCCGGAGCGGCCGGACAGCGCCC
>JAFTAC010000415.1 GCA_017458805.1 Victivallales bacterium
ACCTATCCTGATGCGCCTGACCACACGCCTCTCCCACTCTCGCGCCAATGTTGAAGTAGGTGCCGAGAAGCTCGCGGAGCGCGTGCCCATCAAGGAAGGTGACCGTCGCTTCGTGCTGCTGCCCGCCATCGCACAGAAGAACTACGTGCGCTTGTGCGGTAAGCAGGCCGCCTTCCAGGCCTCCTCCGAGGCCTCTCCATACAACAAGCTGTTCAAGGGCAGCGACAGCAGCATCGGCGTCATCGCCTCCGGCATCGCCTACAACTACCTGATGGAAGCCTTTGGCGGCAACTGCCCGTACAGCATCCTCAAAGTCTCCCAATACCCGCTGCCCCAGCAGAAGCTGGCCGAGCTGGTCAATGGCTGCGCCAAGGTCATCGTCCTTGAAGAGGGCATGCCCTTCATCGAGCAGATGCTCCTCGGACCGCTGGGCAACCCCAAAATCAATGGCCGCCTGAATGGCACGCTTCCGCGTACTGGCGAGCTCTCGCCCTCCGTGGTCGCAAAGGCCTTCGGCATCGAAATCAAGGGCTCCAGCAAGGCATCGGAGCTCGTGAAGGCGCGTCCGCCGCGCCTCTGCGACGGCTGCCCCCACGCCAGCTCCTACGAGGCCCTCAACGGCGCCCTCGCCAACTATCCGACCGCCAAGGTCTTCGGCGACATCGGGTGCTACACGCTGGGCGCCCTGCCCCCCTACAAGGCCATTGACAGCTGTGTCGATATGGGTGCATCCATCTCCATGGCGAAAGGCGCAGCAGACGCTGGCCTCCACCCCGTCATCGCGGTCATCGGCGACTCCACCTTCACCCACTCCGGCATGACAGGCATCCTGGACGCCGCCTGGGAGAAGGCGGACATCACCGTGCTCATCCTCGACAACGGCACCACAGGCATGACAGGTGGCCAGAACTCCATCGGCGCGGGCCGCATCGAAGACATCTGCGCTGGTCTCGGAGTCTCCCCTGAACACATCAAAATCATCGTCCCGCTGCCCAAGAACAAGGACGAGAACATCGCCGTCATCCGTGGCGAAATCGAATACAAGGGGCTCTCCGTCATCATATCTCGCCGCGAGTGCATCCAAACCCTGCGCCGCAAGAAGAAATAATTGGCGCGGGGCAGAGCCCGCGCCTCTCCATGCAGAAACGCAGGTTCCACCCTGCAAAACATGCAGATGCGCAGGTTCCACCCTGCGAAGCATGCAGATGCGCAGGTTCCACCCTGAAAAGCATGCAGATGCGCAGGTTCCACCCTGCGATAAACAGCAAAGTAAACCAATAACGAGGTAATAGATATTATGAAGAACGATTTGATTCTTGCAGGTGTAGGCGGGCAGGGTATCCTGACCATCGCGGCCATCATCGGCAAGGCCGCCATGAAGGCGGGCCTGAACGTCAAGCAGTCTGAGGTACACGGCATGGCACAGCGCGGAGGAGCCGTTCTTGCGCACCTGCGCCTCTCCAGCGAACCGATTTTCTCGGATCTCATCGCCGAACACTCCGCCGACGTCATCCTGGCCGTGGAGCCCATGGAGGCCATGCGCCACATCGAGGGCCTGGCCGACAGCGGCGCCATCATCGCCAACGCCACCCCCGTCAAAAACATCGCAGACTACCCCGAGACCGAGGCGCTCATTGCCGAAATCAAGAAGCACCCCAAGAGCGTCGTGCTTGACGCAGATGGCCTGGCCGTCGCCGCTGGCAGCGCACGCGCCATGAACACCGTCATGCTCGGAGCCGTCTCCGTCTTTCTGGACATGGATGCCGACCTCCTTCGCAATGTCATCCGCGAAAACTTCGCCCGCAAAGGCGAGGAGATGGTCGCAATGAACCTCAAGGCATTTGAAGCTGGCAGGGAAGCTGCCCAAAAGGCATAACATGCAGATACGAGACGCATTCAAGGCCAGATACGGCACAGAGGCGGCGGTGGTGAGCCGTGCGCCTGGCCGTCTGGAGGTGCTGGGCAACCACGTCGATTACAACGAGGGCTGCGTCCTCAGCGTCGCAGTTGACCGCTATATGAATCTGGCTGCCGCCCCCGTGGAGGGGACAGTTTGCCGCGTATGGGACGACGTGCTGAAAGAGGAGCGCACCTTCTCGCTGGAGAACCTCCTTGAACACACCAAAGGCGACTGGGCCAACTATATCAAAGGCGTTTTAGTTGAGTTCGCACAGCGGGACGTCAAGGTGCCCGCGTTCAACGCAGTCATCGCAGGAAACGTCCCACTCTCCGCAGGCATGAGCAGTTCCGCCGCCTTCGAGATGGCGTGCGGCCTCGCCTTCGCCAAGCTCGCCAATGCGAACATCGGCTGGCTTGACATGGCAAAAATCGGCCAAGGGGCCGAAAACAACTACATCGGCGCCAAAACTGGCCTCCTCGACCAATTCAGTTCGCTGATGGGCAAGGCCGATAGCCTCGTGTACTCCGATTTCAGAAGCTGCACGGCCCAAAGCATCCCCATGCCGAAGGGACTGACCTTCGTCGTCGTCAACTGCATGGTCAAGCACGTTCTCACCAACGAATACAACGACAGGCGGAAGGCATGCGAAGACGCAGTGACCGTCATTTCACAGCGGCATCCCGAGGTGAAGGCCCTGCGCGACGTCAGTCCTGAACTGCTCGAAAGCCAGCGTTCCCGCCTGCCCGAAACCGCCTATAAATGCGCGGCGCACGTCGTCGGTGAACTGGCGAGGGTCGCCGAGTGCCTGGAGTGCCTTAAGCTGGGCGATGTCAAACGCTTCGGGCAGTTGATGTTCCAGTCCCACGAAAGTTCCCGCACGCTTTTTGAGAACAGTTGCGAGGAACTGGACGAAATCGTCGCCATCGCGCATGGAATCCCTGAATGCCTGGGTGCGCGCCTGAGCGGCGGCGGTTTCGGCGGCATCACCGTTCACCTTGTGCGCATGGAAGACGCCGATGCATACGCCGCCCGTGTCGCAGAGGCATACCTCGCGAAGACGGGCCGCAAGGCCGATACATTTGTCTGCGCCGCCGCAGACGGAGCCAAACTACTCTAACACGGAACCATCGTATGTTTAACAACCTTACCAATCGTTTCCAGGGCGTTTTCAGAAAGCTGACAGGCCGTGGCATCCTCACAGAGGCCAATATCAAGGAGGCAATGGAGCAGATTCGCACGGCCCTGCTCGACGCCGATGACAACTATGACGTGGCCTCCAAGTTCGTTGCAGACTGCACCCAGGCCTGCATCGGCGAAACTGTCCTGAAACACGTGAATCCAGGCCAGCAGACCGTCAAAATCGTCTATGACAAGCTGGTGAGCCTGCTGGGCGAGAATGCGGCGCCGCTGAACATCAAGGAAGGCGATCCCGCCGTCATCATGCTCTGCGGTCTCCACGGCAGCGGCAAGACCACGACCTCCGCCAAGCTGGCCAAGTTCATGCGGGACAAGTTCCACAAGAAGGTGATGCTGGCCGCTTGCGACGTCTATCGTCCCGCCGCTATCGACCAGATAGAGATACTTGGCTCGGAGCTTGGCTTCAAGGTCTATTCGGACCGCGAGCTGAAGAACGTCGCCCAGCTCGCCGTGAACGCCATCAATGCCGCCCACGACGAGGGAATGGATGTCGTCATCCTCGATACCGCAGGACGCCTCCAGATTGACGAGGAACTCGTCCAGGAACTCAAGGAAGTCAAGCGGCGCACGAACCCCAATGAAGTTCTGCTGGTGGGCGACGCCGCCCTCGGTCAGGAGGCCGTCTCTGTTGCCGAACACTTCGATAAGGCGTTGAACATCACAGGTATCATCCTGACCAAGATGGACGGTGACGCACGCGGTGGTGCCGCGCTTTCCATGCATCAGGTCACAGGCAAGCCCATCAAGTTCCTCACCGTCGGCGAACGCCCGATGGATTTGGAGATGTTCCACCCCGACCGCATGGCCAGCCGCATCCTCGGCATGGGCGATATTCTCTCGCTCTATGAAAAGGCCGTGGAGCAATTCGACGAGGAGGAGGCCAAGAAACTTGAAGAGCGTTTCCAGAAGAACAACTTCGGCTTCGATGACTTCCTACAGCAGATGCACAGGATGCGCCAGATGGGCGGCTTCATGTCCATGCTGAAGTTTCTGCCTGGCATGAACAACCTCCCGCCTGAATTCCAGGCGATGGCCGACAAGGACATCAAGCGTCTGGAGGGCATCATCAACAGTATGACTCCCGCCGAACGCCGAACGCCCGAAATCATCAACCAGTCCAGGCGCATCCGTATTTCTAAGGGCAGCGCCATCTCCGTGCAGGATTTGAACCAGTTCCTCAAGCAGTTCCAGCAGATGAAGCAGGTGATGGCGAAGCTGAAGAACGGCGGTATGGGCGGTCTCCCAGGCACGGGCGGCGGTCTTGGCGACCTTCTTTCGGGCGGCCTCGGTGGCCTCGCCAGCCTGTTCGGCGGCGGTGGCGGCGGCGATATGCCATCTGGCGGCGGAGGTCCTCAACCACGCATACCATTCGGGGGTGGCGGTTTCCGCTCACAGCAGAGCGCCCAGCAGGCCGCCCAGCAGAAGAAACGCCTCGAACAGAAAAAACAGGCGAAGAAGTCCCGCCAGAGAAACAGGAAGAAGTGATTGGGAGAATAAGAACAGGAGAGCTGAATGTCCAAGTCGATTATATGCCTATTGTGCGGTGGCCAATCTACCGAGCACGAAGTGTCGCTGATGTCCGCCAGAAACGTCGTGGCGGCGATTCCACGTGACAAATATGAGCTGCTGATCGTCGGGATTGACAAAACGGGTGCCTGGCACCTCTACGAAAACGGCGAGTTTACCGTCAACAGCAACGACCCTGTGAACATCGCACTGGCCCCTGGCGGAACAGTTGTCTCTCCTGTGCGCTTCAACGACCACAGCGCGCTGGCCATTCTGGATGGCAAGCGCACCCCCCTGCCCTTCGACCTGCTGTTCCCCGTAATGCACGGGCGCAACGGCGAAGATGGAGCCGTGCAGGGACTTGCACAGCTCCTTGGCTGCCCCTGTGTGGGTTGCGGCATGACCGCTTCCGCCATCTGTATGGACAAAGCATGCGCCAAGCAGATTCTCGAATACGAAGGCATCCACACGGCCCGTTGGATTCTTGTCGTGCGTGGCGAAGAGCCACTGACTGCTGAAACGGCCATCGCCAAGCTGGGCCTGCCCTTGTTCGTGAAGCCCGCCAACGCAGGTTCCTCCGTAGGTGTCGTCAAGGTGCGTAACGCCTCCGAGTTTGACGCCGCCATCGCCGAGGCGATGAAGTACGACGACCGCGTGCTGGTCGAGGAGTGCATCGTCGGTCGTGAGATCGAATGTGCCGTCATGGGCAACCACCAGCTTTTCTGCGCTGTTCCAGGCGAGGTCGTCCCCAAGGTGGAGTTCTACTCCTACGACGCCAAATACACGTTGGACGACGGCGCGGAGCTGCGCGCTCCCGCCCTCCTCACCGACGATGAGATTGCCCGCGTCCACGCCATTGCATCAAAGGCCTACAAGGCCTTGGGATGCAGGGGAATGTCCCGCGTCGATTTCTTCCTGAAACCAGACGGCACCTATATCCTCAACGAAATCAACACGATTCCTGGCTTCACCAAGATCAGCATGTTCCCGCGCCTGATGGGCCTCTCTGGCATCAGCTATTCGACGCTAGTCGATAAGCTCATCCAGCTTTCACTTGAAAAGTAAGGCACGTTTGATACTACGGCGATGCCAACTGAACTGGAAACATTGAGTTCACAGGCGGCGGAGTTGCTCAAGGCCACCTTCAAAAACTGGCGTCAACCGCAGGTTTTTGTGGAATGCGGCACGGGCTTCGAGCCAGAAAAGCTCTTTGACGAAAAGTGCCAGAGTCTGGAACTGAACCAGCTTCCAGGCATGCCGCAGCACAAGACCCCCGACCAGGAACACCCTGTGCTGCTCTATGGAGAAGCCAATGGCATCCCCACCCTTGCCACAAAGGGGCATAGGCATCTCTACGAAGGCGGAGGCATCCTGCCCTGCATCCTTCCACTCTGCACGGCCCACCGGCTCGGCGCCGACACGGTGATTCTGCTCGACAGCGGTCTCTCCCTGCAAAAGGAAATCAAGCCAGGCACGTGGGTTCTGCTCACCGACTTCATCAACTACCACCATGTCTCCCCGCTGGACGGCCACCACTCCATGCTCGAAAACGCCTTTCCCGACATGACATGCGCCCTCTCCCAGCACCTGAACAGCGAACTGATGAACGCACTGCACTTTGTGGGCGTCTCCCCGCGCCTGGGCGTCTATCTCTCCCGCCCTGGCTCCCAGTTCTGCACCGTCTCTGAAGCGAACGCGGCACGGTCCGTCGGCGCTGACATCATCGGCCACGACATGGTAATGGAAATCATCATGGGGCACGCGCTAGGCTGCAAGGTCTCCGCATTCGCTCTGGCGACCGTCATGGCCCCCGATTTCTACTCGCAGCCCCTCACCCGCGCCAATGTCCTGGATGTCTGCCGATTCTGCAGCAACGATATGATGCGCGGCCTACGCAGGGGAATACGCGAGTTTGCAGACAGTGGATTTTAACACTCAATACAGGAATCCAAAACACCATAGGGGAATGCGATTGCCGCGACCTATCTCCGTGTTATCGACTGCCAAGAAGCTGTCAGGGACGTCTTTGATTTGGGAGAAGGACTTTTTGCGCCCTCCAATTTCGTACAGATATTTGCCGTCCACCAGAAAATCCCCCTGGGATGGATAGACAACCTGATGCCCGCTGCGTAGTTGGTTGAGGAAAAAGCATTCTCTGATAGTGCCTATAGGTGCCTCAGAAGCCAATGCATACATTAGATTCGGGTTTTCACAATAGATTTTTGCTGGACGAGAAAGGTTTTTCAAGGTTGCGCCAGATGCCTCCAACAGACTCAACAGTCCCGCCCTCTCTAGGGCATACAGCATCTTCAACCCCTGCTTGCGGTCTGTCTCAAGTTCAAGACATAGCTTGGTGATATTGGGTGTCTGGGGTGGATTGTCGGCCAGTATCATCAGCATCCTGCGTGCCTTGTGAATCGTGGAAGGCAGTGCATCGTCAATTGCTGGATAATCGCTCTCCAGCACCTGCGCGACTATCTGAAGCAGACGTTCTTCGTATCCATCGCCAGGCTCTTTATAAAACGGATAATACCCTTTGACAAGATACTGCTCGAACACACGCTGTACTGCACATGACGTAGTGACCTTCCTGGCCAATTCCACATGCTCTGAATGGATTTCCTTCAAAGACAACACAGGCAACGCGACCAACTGCTCAAATGCCAGATACTCGCGAAATGAAAGTCCAGGCAGGGAATAGATTACCTGCCGACGTGACAAATCCCCTCCTTCCTTACTGATTTTCAACAACGAGGAGCCTGTATAGACTATGGACAGCTGTGGATAGTCATCATAAAGGTTCTTCAGCGTGGTCTGCCACTCCTTAAGGTAATGAACCTCGTCCAAAAACAGATGAGTCCCCCCGTGCATGACATGGTAATCGACCAAATCAAGCAGGGAATGATTGGCAAACCACAAGTTGTCAAGTGAAGCATACAAAGCCTGCTCTGGCTGCGGAAACATCTCCTTGATGCGCTGTAGCAGCATCGTCGTCTTGCCTGTGCCACGCGCTCCTTGAATCGAAATCAGACGCGCATTCCAGTTGATTTGCGAATGCAAAAAACGATGGAAACGGGTCTCAACGCTCTTCAGACGACGTTCCTGACTCTCATAAATCCTTTGCAATTCCTGACTTTCCATATAAACTTTACTCTTAAATTTAGGGTTTAGAAACCCTAATATTATTCAAAATTGCGGTTTCTAAACCACAATATAATATAATTTTTGTGGTTTGCAAACCACAAATAAGCTTTTTTAGCTTATAGTTTGACAAATAAGGGCAGCCGCGCGATGCAGCTCTTCTTCGGTGTGGGTGGCCATGAGGGAGACGCGCAGGCGTGCGCTCCCCTTTGCAACGGTAGGATAGCGGATGGCGGGAATCAGGATGCCCGCTTCATAAAGCTGCTGTGCGACGGCCAAAGCACGCCCCTCGTCACCGATGACGATGGGGATAATCGGGGTTTCAGAAGAGACGTTCAACCCGCCTTCCCGCAGAGCCTCGCAGAAGCATGCAATATTGCGGTGTAGCTGTTGGACACGCTCTGGTTCCCGCTCGATAAGCTCCAGCCCCGTCAAGGCCGCCTGCGCCGTGACAGGCGACATGGCAGTGGAGAAGATGAAGCCGCGTGCGGTGTTGCGGAGGTAGTCTGCCAGCAGCTGGGAACATGCGGCGTAGCCACCCTCCGCGCCAACCGCCTTGCTGAGGGTGCCCATCAGGATGTCAGGGTAGCGGCTCTCGTGAAAATGCTCCTGGATGCCGTGGCCATGCTCGCCCAGAACGCCCGTGGAGTGCGCCTCATCAATCATGGAGAGCAAATCGTGCTTTTCGCAGATATCGAGGAAGCGCGGAAACTGCAGGATGTCACCGTCCATGCTGAAGACGGCATCGCTGACAACCAGGCCATTGGCGCATGGGTTCTCGCGTATTTTCGCCTCCAAATCCGCCATGTCGTTGTGGCGGTAGATAACAACTTTGGCACGGCTCAAACGACAGCCGTCGATGATGCTGGCGTGGTTGAGTTCGTCGCTGAAAACAACGCTCTCCTTGTCCGCCAGAGCAGCGATGATGGCGGTGTTGGCGGTATAGCCCGTGTTGAAAAGTACAGCCGCCTCCGTGCCCTTGAAGGAAGCGATTTTACGCTCCAGCGTCTCGTGGAGGTCGGTATTGCCCGTGGTCAGGCGCGAACCCCCTGCCCCAAAACCGTATTTTTCAAGTGCCTCCGCGCAACGCTGCTTCATCAGCGGATGCGCTGTCAAGTCCAGATAGCTATTGGAGGCCATCAGCACCATCTCGCGCCCGCCTGATACAACATGCGATGCCTGCGCCGATTCAATGGTGCGCATCGTGCGGAAGAGCTTGTTTTCACGTAGATTAGCGAGCTTTTCACGGAAGCGTGAAAGATAAGTGTTTTCGCCAGACCGATACGGTCTGGCTACTTCTTTTGCAGGCCCACAGGGCCTGGTAACAGCTTCGACAGACCCAAAGGGTCTGGCTACCGCCTCTGGTCTGGCTACCGCCTCTGGTCTGGCTACCGACCGCACAATAACGGGTTGCTTCTCAAGGAAGCGGATAGCGTCAGCAGGAGAAGCAAGGGTGGTGTCGAAGAGGAAGATGCGCCCACCCTGCTCCGAGCCGAGAGGCTTCATACGGGTGATGCGGCGATAGCCCGCCTTTTGGGAGGCGACATAGCCCGTCACGTAGTCGGGGTCGTCGGAGATGCAGATTTCACCGACAACGCCTGGGCAGTTCATCACTTTGGCAGCGAGGACAATGGCCTCCGCAAAGTGGTTCTTCACGTCGGAAAGGGGTGGGCTGTCGGTGCGTTCGCAGTCCATGTAGGTTGCACGGACGCCCCGTGCCTGGTCAGGCTCCAGCCGTTCCAGCGTGTGGATGTCCAGCAGCATGGCGCCACGCATGGCGTAGCTCTCCTGGAGCCGCTGCATGATGCCTTCGATATTGGCGATGCCCTCTTCACGCAGAAAACGCTCCACCTCGCGCAGCCCCTCCTGCCAGGTATCCACCTCGATTGTCGTCACAGGCGGTGCGTCAAGATAGAGAATCGCCTCTGGCGCCAGCTCCTCGATTTTCAGGTTGAGGAAGTCGGCGTCGCCTTTGGCGTGGTTCAGACCGCGCGAAACGAGTGCGCGCGCCACATCGGGCAGCTGCTCCTTCGGCAGTATTTTCTCCGCACCAGAGATATGGCACTCCTGCCCATTCAGATGTGCGCTGGCGCGCATCTTCAGGCTGAAGAGGTGCTGCGGGTTATGTGGAGCATCCGCCATGGCTCACGCCCCCTTCACAGGATTCAGCTCAAACCACGCCTTCATCGTGCGGAGCACTTGAAGCAGCTCGTCTTCGCTGATGATATACGGCACCATCGCATAGAGGTAGGTCAGGAAGGGACGGTTGAAGACACCGCGCTCGGCCGCAAACTGCTTGAAGCCTTCCAGGCTCTTCGCATCACGCACCTCGATGCACGCGCAGCCACCCATGATGCGGATTTCACGGATGCGCGGATCGGTGAAGCCCTCCAGCTCCTGACGGTAGATGCGTTCAATGGCGGCTATCTTCTCCAGATAATGGTCGCGTTCAAAAAGTTCAATGGACTTCAATGCAACCCTGCACGCCAGTGCGTTCCCCATAAAGGTGGGGCCGTGCATCAGGGCCTTGGCAGGGTCGTCGCTCAAGAAACCATCATAGACGCGATGGTTGGCGACGGTGACGGCGTGGCCGATGTAGCCCCCCGTCAGCCCCTTGCCGAGAACCAAAATGTCGGGCAGCACCAAATCCGCCACAAAGCGGTTGCCCGTGCGCCCGAAGCCTGTTGCTATCTCGTCGAAAATCAGCAGCACATCGTGCTCATCGCAGAGTTCCCGCGCACGCGTCAGAAAAGCGACATCATACATGCGGAAACCTCCCGCACCCTGCAGCAACGGCTCCACGATGAAGCAGCTCAATTCATCGCCATATTGACGGAAGGCCTCCTCCAGTGCGAGAAGCTCCGTGGGAATATGGATGACATCGCGCCTGGCGTCATTGTTTTCGAAGGCGAAGTGGTAGTCCTCGTCATCCCCCACCTCCATCGCCTTGAAGGTGTCGCCGTGGTAGGCGTGCTCCAGCGCAAGGATGGTGCGCCGTTTCGAGCCACGGTTCGTGTTGAACTGGAGTGCCATCTTCAGCGCCACCTCCACCGCAACGCTGCCTGAATCGGAAAAGAAGCAGTAGTCGAGGTCGCCAGGCAGCCACTCCGCCAGCTTGTCGGAGAGCTGCTGCACGACATCGTGCGTCAGACCGCCCAGCATCACATGTGCGAATTTCTGCAGCTGGTCAATGATGACCTGGTTGAGTTCGGGGTGGTTGTAGCCGTGGATGACGCTCCACCAGGAGGAGATGGAATCAATCAGGTCGAGCCCATCCTCCGTGTAGAGATGCACGCCTTTCGCCGCCTTAACCTTGATGGGCGGTGTCATCGTCTTCATCTGCTGATATGGATACCAAATCATCACCAACTCCTATTCGTAAAGCGCAGCCAGCGCATCGGCGTCAAACATGAGGTTGCGGTCATTCTCCGCGATGCACGCAAGCACGGGGACTCCCGCCATCAATTCGCACATTTCACGGTTGTCCTCCTCCATCAAATCGCCTGCGTGGAAGCGGTTGAAGAGGATGCCCTTCACGGGAATCTTCCGTGCCTTCATGTACTCGCAGGTGAGGACGACGCTGTTGATGGTGCCAAGCCCTGCGTCTGCCACTATCAGACAGGGAAGATGCAGCGCCAAAATCACATCCTCCAGCAGTACAAACTGCTCGTCCCTCCGAATCGGGCAGAGGATGCCTCCGCTCCCCTCCATCGTCACAGAGTCGTATTTATCAAGGAGGGAGTGGTACTCCGCCACGACACGTTCCATGTTGACGGGATTCCCCTCCAGACGCGCCGCCAAGTGGGGCGATACCGCCCGCTCATAGATGTAGGGACACATCTCCGAAAGTGGCTGCGGTATCCCTGAAACGCTCTTCACATGCAACGGGTCGCCAGGTATCAGTTTTCCATCGACGCCACGTTCGTTTCCACTGACTGCCGCCTTGAAATAAGCGGACTTTCTGCCGCTCTCATGCAGCTTCTTCACAATCAGCCCCGTGACAAACGTCTTGCCGACATCTGTCCCAGTTCCCGTAATAAACAGGCCTTTTCCCATGGTTACAATAAATCTCCAAAACAGTGGGAACCATATACTTGAGTTTTTTGATGCTCTAGGTCTTCTAGGGTAGGTCCACTAGGTTTAAGTCCTCTATGTCCTCTAGGTCTTCTAGGGCTTAAGTCTTCTAGGTGATATCCGCCTGGCAACCAAAATATACAATTCCCCAAAAATCTGCCTAATAATATACATTCTCCAAGCACGAATACAAACTGGAGAAGGATTAGAAGACTGTGCCCGTCGTATCCGTTCGCGCCATTAACATAGTGTTTGAACACAGTGCGCCGCCCCCCTACCCACTTACGGGGCCTAGCCACTAATCACTAATTACTTCCGCAGCATATTGCGCTGGGTACGGCGCTGCGCAAGCCCCTTGTTGACCTGGATAGGAGCGCCTTCGGGGGTGCATTCCGCACAGTACATGGCGGCCCCCATTGTCATGGCAAGCGGGATGAAGTCCTGCACCTGCTGGGGGCTCCAGTGCTCCCGCATCAGGTAGTCTTCGACGACCCGCATCTGGCGCGTCGTGCAGCCAGGGAAATTGGAGATGAAATAGGGCACCATGAACTGGCGCTTTCCAACAGAGCGGCTCACCTTCTCGAACACCTGGCGGAAACGCTCGAAGACGCCCGCCTCCCCCTTGCGCATCAGCCGCAAAACAGTGGCGTCCAGGTGCTCTGGGGCCACGCTTAACTGGCCAGGGACGTGGTTGCGGATTATTTTCTCCGTCTGATGGGGCTGCAAGAGCGCCAAATCCATGCGGATGCCCGAGTTGATATAGAGGTGCTTGACGCCTGGTATGCGCAGGATGCGGTCGATGAGCTGCATAAGCGGCTTTTCGTCGGCGTTGTAGTTTGGGCAGACCTTCGGGAAGAGGCACGATGAGCGGCGGCACTTCTTGCACCGCTCCAAATCCTTCCCGCCATGTCCGTAGATATTCCCCGCCGCGCCGCCGATGTCGCTGATGGTGCCATGGAAGTATGGCTGCTTCACAAGGCGTTCAATGCTGCGCACGATGCTTTCAGGCGTGCGCGAAACGATGTTGCGCCCCTGGTGGCAGACCAGTCCGCAAAAGGCGCAGCCGCCCGGGCAGCCGCGCACCACTGTAATGGAATCCCTCACCGTCTCCCATGCAGGTATCTTCTCCTTGTAGCTCCAGTGCTGCACGCCCGTAAAGGGCAGCTCGCTGAAGTGGTCAAACTCCTGCGGGGTCATCGGGGGACGAGGCGGCTCCACCAGCAGAATGCGCCCGTTGGTGCGCTGGATGAGACGCCTGCCGCACCAGGGGTTCATCTCCTGCTCGACGATTTTCGTCTGCCGCATGATGGCGGTTTTGTCCGTGCAGAACTCCTCGTATGAGGGAAGCTCGATGCAGTTCTCGTCCAGCTTGAACTCGGCGGATTCGCGTCCGCCTAGGTAGCGGCAGGTACCGCGAATGCCGTCAAGCGACTTGCCGTCGCGGATTCTCGCGAAGATTTCAAGCATGGTGATTTCACCCATGCCATAGCAGAGAATGTCAGCTTTGGAATCGACCAGCATGGAGGGGCGCATCTTGTCCTGCCAGTAGTCGTAGTGGGCGACACGCCGCAGGCTGACCTCCACGCCTCCCAGGACGACGGGGAGCCCCGGGAACGCCTGGCGCACAAGCTGCGAATAAACGACAGAGGCATGCGGCGGGCAGAGCCCCGTCTTTCCGCCTGGCGAGTACATATCCTCATGACGCAAGCGACGCCCCGCCGTGTAGAGCTTCACCATGCTGTCCATGTTGCCGCTGGCGACTCCGCAGCCCAGCAACGGACGCCCGAAGAGCTTGAGGGAATCCGCGTTCTTCCAGTCGGGCTGCGGGATGATGGCCACACGATAGCCTGCGTCCAGCAGGACGCGCGCAATGAGAGGCGGTCCAAAGGTGGGGTGGTCAACGTAGGCATCGCCCGAGACAATCAATATGTCGATGGCATCCCAGCCACGCGCTTTCATCTCCTCGCGCGTCATCGGCACGAATGCCGTCAAGTCGTTGCGTTGCTGTGGTCTGTTGTTCACCATGGTTTCACCCCCTGCGGTGCTGACCGCAGTTGACGCTTCGCGGCGGCCTCCTGCAAATCGCGCCAACTGCCAAAACTGCGGTCTGGCTTCACCTCTCGTTGCGCCTCCCCCTCGCCTGCTCCAGAGGCCTGCGCCCCGTGTTCGCCCCCCTCGCCAGTCTGCTTTTCGCTGTGTGCCTGCGGCGAGGTGGCGGCAGTGCCATCCTGCAAAAGAAGCCGCTGCGCCAACTCCAAATTTGTCGCGGCAGCAGCCAAGCCTGGCTCCAGTTTCAGGGCTTCACGAGCGGCGTGAACGGCCTCGTAGGCATACTCTCCCGTCCTCTCTGCCTCGTTCTGTGCACGAATGCACAATAGTGCCGCCAAGTTACTGTACAATCTCGCACGAACTTCAGACTGCCCTGCTTCACACACCTGCACACGCAGTTCATTCAGGTGCGTGTCGGTCGCAGCCGGTGGCTCTGCGAATAAAAAACCACCTAAAGCAAATAATAGGGCGAGCATCAAATTGGGCGTTAAAGCCCCCCGTAGGGGGGCAATCGCCACAAAGTGGCGAAACATAGGATAGCCCTGGGTGAGCGCCCATAGGGCGC
>JAFTAC010000416.1 GCA_017458805.1 Victivallales bacterium
CGGAGAAGAAGCGCAACCAGGAGAAGGGGCTCTCCGCCATCCTGCCTTTCCACGAGGTCGTCTATTTTGACACGCTGATGGTGGATTTGCTGGCGCAGGAATCGCAGCTGTGCGACGTGACGCTGGTGCGTGGCCTGCGCAATGGCTACGACCTCGACTACGAAATGAACCAGCTCTGCTTCATGCAGGAGATGTGGCCGCAGACGCAGGCCGTCTATATCCCCTGCGACAAAAACCTGGAGCATATCTCCAGCACCGCCCTCAAGGGCATGTCCCAGTTCGACGTCCACGGGCGCGACAGGATGTACTATCCCGACAAGTACGCCTACTACAAGGACGATGTGAAGAAGATGTTCAAGCTGTAATTGTTTATCTTTGGTCTATAACTACAATTCCCTGGAGGCAAAAAACATGAAGAACGGTTATCAACATCTGGTGCATGACTATCTGGTCCACAAGCTGCGGGACATGCGTGAAAAGCGCACAGCGGAACTTGCCTCGCTGCGCGGGAAGGCGGACGCACTGGCCTACCAGGCGAAGGTTCGCGCAGCTGTCGCAAAGGCATACGCTCCGTTCCCCGAACGCTGCCCGCTGGACGCCGTCAGTACAGGTGTCCTGGAGGGCGATGGCTTTAAAATCGAGAAGGTGCGCTTTTGCAGCCGTCCTGGTTACTGGGTGACAGGCAACCTCTACATTCCCAACGGCTTGACCGCTCCTGCACCTGCATCGCTAGGCGTCTGCGGCCACGCCCTTGAAGGGAAGTTCAGCACGACCTACCAGAAGTTTGCGCTGCGCCTGGTGAAGAACGGCTTTGTCGTGTTCATGTACGACCCCGTCCAGCAGGGTGAGCGCAACCAATACATCGGGTTGGACTACCTCGGACAGGCAGCTGGACTCTGCGCCGCTCACAACGTGATGGGGAAACAGCTTGAGCTGCTGGGTGAATCCATGCCGACCTGGCGTGTCTGGGACGGTATCCGCGCACTGGACTATCTCCTGACGCGCCCCGAAGTGGATAAGACCCGCGTTGGCATCACGGGCAACTCGGGCGGCGGCACCCTGACGGAGTGGATCTGGGCCAACGACGATCGCCTCGCCTTCGCGGCCCCCTCATGCCATGTGACGAGCTTCCTCACCAACTTGGAGAACGAGCTGCCCACCGATGCCGAGCAGTGCCCCGTTGGTATCATCGGCTCTGGTTTGGAAATGATTGACATGATGATTTGCCAGGCCCCGAAGCCAGCCATCCTCCTGGGCCAGAAGTACGACTTCTTCGAGCGGAGGGGGCTTGTGGAGGCATACCGCGAGCTCAAGCACTTCTACTCGCTGCTGGATGCTGAGGATAACGCGCAGCTCTTCATCGGTCCAACCGTCCACGGCTATTCCGACCATAACCAGCGCGAGATGGTGCGCTTCTTCCGCAAGGCTGCCGGCCTGGAGGGCGAGCCTTTCGAATACGATCCGCCGACGCGTACCCCCGAGGAACTTCGTGTCTATGAAGAGGGCGAAGTGGTCAAGGCAGGTTCCACGCCTATCTACAAGCTCATGCAAGATACCGTGAACAAGCTGGAAGCCTCGCGCAAGCCCCCCGTGGGAAGTGAATGGCAGACGGTGCTTGCCAAGATTCTGTGCCTGCCACCCAAGCCCCTGGACCCGCCGCACTTCCGTTGCCTGCGCCCGCAGCGCCTCGAAGACAAGGTCTGGTCGCGCAACGCAATTGAGACAGAGGGTGATGTCCGCGCCATCATGCGCAAGCGCCTGGTCAATCAGGGCTATGGCGGCACACTTGATGTGGAAGAGGAGGTTGTTCTTTACCTGCCCAACTGTTCCTCCGAGGCGGATTCGCTGGAGTGTGACTGCATGAAGAACCTGAATCCCGATGGTGCAATCTATGCACTGGACGTGCGTGGTCTCGGCGAGTCACTGCCCGAGGAGGGAAGCGGCCTCTACCACCAGCCCTACGGCATGGACTACATGATGCACGCCTTCACGATGATGTTCGGCGAAAGCTATCTGGGTCGTCGCGTCTATGACGTGCTTCGTACGCTGGACCTCCTTCAAGCCGAAGGCGCCAAGAGCATCCAGCTGGTCGGTCGCGGACAAGGAGCCATCCTGGCCGCCTTTACCGCAATGCTGCGCCCCGAACTGGCGAAGGTGACACTTTACGACGCCCCCAAGTCGTTCCGCGAATGGATTGACGCAAAGGTCTGC
>JAFTAC010000417.1 GCA_017458805.1 Victivallales bacterium
CAGGAGGCAATTGGCGACTGAATTATCCACCGAAAAAATGGTTGCGGAGGGTTGTTTCACGCAATTCTTTCAACCCCGAGGATTTCAGGTTCAAACGCAACCCACGGCATAACTGGAGTGCTCAGCGGCTGACGATGGTCGAGAGAATGGTGTCGGAACAGGCGAAGGAACTCGTTGGATAGAAGCCAATTGGGCAATGCTGTCAGGTAATAACCCTTTTCACGGAGTGACAACATGTGGAACATGCTATGGCCATTGGCGCTGATCGTGGCGTCGAACTGCTTCTACAACATCTGCACCAAGTCCATGCCGTCCAATGCAAATGCTTTCGCCTCGCTGACGGTTACCTACCTGGCGGGCGCAGTGCTTTCGGCGACGCTGTTCTTGTGCGGAACCAGAGGGAACGGCATTGGCGCGGAACTGTCGAAAATCAACTGGACTTCGCTGGTGCTGTCCTTTTCCATCGTGGGCCTTGAGGCGGGATATGTATTCCTCTACAGGGCAGGCTGGAAGGTCAGCATTGGCGCATTGACGGCGAACATCTGTCTTGCCATTGCGCTTCTTGCCATCGGCTGTCTGCTCTACAAGGAGACCATCACGCCACGGCAGCTTCTCGGCATCCTTGTCTGCGGCGCAGGGCTGTTCCTAATCTGCAAATGATCGACCGCACGTACATGGTCATAGACCAGCAGAGGCTGTTGCTTCCTCTTAGCGAGGTTTTGCAACAGCCACTTTGAATTATGACATCCAAGTTCTTTTAGCCAACGCTATGTTCCCCAAAAGGGAGGTAAGGCAACGTTTTTTTGTTGCGCCCTCACGGGCGCGAAATCATGGGGCGGCTCCACCCAATGCCACGCGCCCTTGCGGGCGCTTGCATTGGGCTACGATTGTTGCGCACTATCGTGCGCTGGCCGCTAACGCGGCCTCCGTACAAATACCTTCAGGAAACTAAAGTATTTAATTCCCAAAACAATCAGATTATACCAGGCGTGCTTGACTAAAGGTTTTTTCAGGTGTATTTTAATTGAAATTACCTCTTAACCATCAACTCAAACCAACACTATACATCTCATGTGCATTTGGACAGCCTACGCAGGACCAGGCAACGCTGGCGAAATCACCTATCGCATGCTCAAGCGCTCATACGGCGTCTGGGGCGGCTACTATACTGGCATCGTCTCCAACAACCAAGGGCATCTATGCGTTGGACGCACAGCCGGTGATTTCTCGGCCTGGGATAGCCGCTTCTCCATTGCGGATTTTCCAGGCAATGTCGCCATCTTCCATGCACGGACACCGAGCGCCGATGACAGCACCTGGTCCCACCCATTTGGCAACGACAAAGTCCAGCTCGCCGAGCAGGGATGCTATGGAGTCTTCTCCAATGCAGTCCAGGGCTATTCGGAAATGGCGGCAGAACTTGTCGCCAAAGGCTATACCTTCCTCTCGGCAACCACACGCCATCCCGAGGAAATCATGCAGGTTCGTCTGCCCGATGGACGCATTGTACACTCCGACGAGGTTCTGGCCTTCTATGCCGACTGGCTTCGCAAGCAAGGGAAAACGCCCTTCGAGGCCCTGCGCGGCTCCCACGGCAGATGCCCTGCCGAGGCTGTTGTCATCTGCACCTTTGACGATTTTCCCAAAAGCCTCTTTGTCGCCAATCTGAACCAGCATGTAGTACTGGCCCATGAGCAAGGTGGCCTGGCCCTTTCCACCACCTGCATCTCTTTTGACGATCCCTCCGCAGGCGACATCATCGAGCTTCCCTGCAATACCATTGCCGAGATTCGTTGCGATGGCACCCTCTCCATGGAACCCCTGGCCCCATGGCTCACCATCGACCGTGCCGTCCCCAAAGGTTTCCGCGAGCACGCCATCGAATGGTGGAAAGGACGCAAAGCCACCCACATTAGCGTCTATTGGGAAGAGTTCCTAAAGGTCTTCTGGCCCCAGAAACCCGGCGACGCCCCCGATACCCGCGCCATCGTTGCCTATCGCGTTCTAGATGAACTGCTAGTTGCAGGGAAGCTAACGATGGAGTATGAGTCCGTCAAGGGATTCTATGCCCCCGATCCCTGTTCGCGCGGCCTCTTTACCTGGCAGGATTAATTGTGCGAGATAGTTTTCTCCAGTAGTGTTCAATGCCCCTCCAATATGAGGGGCTACAGCCCTACGAAGAAAACGATGAGGCATTGAGAAGAATACCGCGCTCACTGCGCACCCCTCACAAACCAGAGGTTCGCGCCATTGACGTTATCGCCGTATTCTTGGATGAGCTTGTTCGCGTGACGAACTTCCGAGTGCGTGATTTCAGAGCCGATGTTGTTCTGGTCTAGCTGCCCCGTCTTCCAATGATTCTCGTTCAGAATCCAGCCAGTGTCACCGAAGTCCGTTAGATCCCGATGGCTTGTGTGGAACAAGATTGGCTTGCCCTGGCCCTTGAAGAAGTCCAGTCCGATTTTGCTGGTCTGCCGGAAGGTGGCGTACATGAGTACGTTCGTAAAGAGGTTGTAGGAGGAGAGGTTGAGCAGTGCGCGGGAAGGCGACCCCTGGTAGGCGCGTTCTTTGATTTTCTTGCCGTAAGTGCGCCTGGCGTTATCCACCGGCATATTCTTCTCCTTGGCTACTTCGTTAATCGAATCATTGATCAACCCATTGATGCGCGCCTTGTCCTCATTCGTGCATGGCCAGTTCTCAAACTTCAGGAACTCCTCCATCTTCGCTTTTTTCTCAGCACCGTCCTCCATATTGTAGATGGCAACGTATTCCTTGAGTTTCGCGCACAGCATGTCAATGGTTTCATCGTTCGCCCCAGCTTCCTGGACGACTTTCGGCGATAAGTTTTTGATGACGAAATCGCGCAACGCCCTGTCGGGATTCAACTTGAAGTCCTTCTTCCAGCCCATCAGTCCCGAGTCGTCGGACGACTCCTGCGGCTGGTTGAGGTATTTGAAGAGTTTTCGGGGGATGTCAATCTTGTCCAGGATCTTTTGGTCGGAGATGTACGCGCGCCACTGTTCCACGTCTTGGCGTTCAACCGTGACATTCTTGCTTTCGAGCAGCTTCTCGCTGGGCTTCAGCGAGCCTGACGCAATTTTATTCATCAGTGCGCCGTAACAATGGGGTTGCATGGTCTTCGGTGTGATGTCAAGGATGGTGTTGTAGGTGTCAATCATATTGAGATGAATGGATTTACCGCTTTTCGCGAGTTCTTGATTGACGACCGTGACCACGCTCAGATTCGTAATCCTCTTGCGGGGTTCGCTGTGACCATAATTGGCGACTTCTATGACGCCGTTTGCATCGCCCTTGGTCTTCTGGGCGATGTTCATCAGCGTGTCGTAGGTGTTGCTGGCAATCTGATAGTCTTTCGATTTCATCAGCTCCCCGATCTTGGCGTTCAACGCCAGCGCGGTAGGCTGCGTGGTAAGTGTGGACTGTTTGCACCAATTGAGGAAGGGGCCGATCAGGAACCCCGTATAGTGGCGCCTCATCTGGAGCTTTTCGACGCCGTCGTCGCCTTTGACGTAGGAAACCTTGTAAGTCTGCGAGCCGATGCGGATCGAGCCCTCGTTTTTGAGATTCTTTTCGCCGACGTTGTGGAGTTTCGAGACCAAGTCCATCGCCGACAATGCGTCAAGGTTGCTAATTTGAATATCTGGCATAATGCACCTCCTGGGGATTACTTCCCGGCCTCGGCCTTCGCCTTTGCGGCGATCGCCTCCTGGTTGTCCAGCATCACTGAAACGGCGCGATAGGTTTCCATAAACTCGCTGAAGATGTCAATGAGCGGTTTGCGGTTCAGCTCCGATGGCGTCGCCACCTGGTACATCATCACAACCCCGCTTTCGTCGTCGCGTCCCACCACGGGCGCATTTCCGCCGCTCCGCGCCGGATCGAGCGCAAGGGCGAGCAAGTCGAGGACGGTCGCGTAGCTGAGCGGGTCGGGCAGGTCCTCCCGCACCACTGCGAAAAGCGTGAGCGTCCCGTCGTCCTGGTGTGCCCGAATATCGACTGCAACCAGCTGCTCCAATTCCAGTCGGCACACGCCGTTCTCGTCAAACGTGAGGTCCAGTCCCAATTGTGCGCCAAACTCCTTGAGTATGTCATCGAGTGTTTTGATCAGCATAGCTTGTTCTTTTGTGTTGTTGAATGGTTATATGATGCGTGCGAAGGGTTACACCCACATTCTTGTAAAATGGTCATCAATCGGCGAAGATGCCTCCACCTGCTCGTCAAGCATGGTGGCCACAGCCCTGCGAGTCGTCTCGAAAGCCTCGAAACTCTTGGCTAGTGGAGTCTTGTCCAGCACGGAAGGCGTCAGCACCATATACATAATCACCAGCCCGCTTTCTGCGTCCCGCCCCACGACAGGTGATGCCCCGCCCCGCTCCATCGGGTCGAGCGCCAGCGCCAGCAGGTGTTCGACCTGGGCAAGATTCAGGGACTGGGGCAACTCCTCCCTGATCGCGCTGGAAAGCGTCAGGCTCGAATTTTCCTCCATCGCCCGAATGGCAATCGGCGTCTCCTCGTCCAGAGTCAGCACACATACTCCATCGTCGTCAAAAGCAAGTTCCAAGCCAAGGTTTTCTCCAAACTCCGCCAGAACCTTCTTAAGATCAATCTTCAGCATCCATTAGTCCTTACTTTTTGTGAAAAACTGCGGTTTCCCGACTTCTTTATGGTTGCAGCCACGCAACCAAGGGAGAAACCATAAAACCCGCAGGAATGTAATATGGCAGTCCTTACGCAAATTGCAAGAGAGATTTCCAACAAAAACGATTTGTTCCGAAGTTCTCAAACGCTGTTGGAATAGTCCAGCCTTGCCGCCACCCCTTTGAATCAAGAGGGAGGCAGGCCGCGTTGTACTTGCCGTTTGTTTTTCACTATTGATTACACGCAACGCAGCGAAAGGTTACACTTATATGAATCAAATACTTTTTCCAAAGGAGACTATTCTGAAGGATAAGCCGCCACGCGGCTCGGCGGGTCCGTCCCGTGCGCCACCACGCGGCTCGGCGGGTCTGTCCTGTGCGCCGAGCGCAAGCCCGGCGGGTCTAGCGCTTCCAATGCAGGAGCCTGACGCGATGATTGGGGACCTTGAGTTCCCGCAGGTCGGAAGGTGTGAGCTGCTTGCCAGTGAGGACATCGGTCACAACACCCTCTTTAAATGGTGGCTCAATAATGCAGTATTCCCGTGCGCCTAGATAGTTGCCTAGGAGAACCAGAGCCTCGTCAGCGCTTTTGACGCCAGACGCAATCATCTCCGCATTGTCGCATTTAGGCGTGTAGATTTCGCCGTTGAAGATTAAATCCTGGTGGTTGACGACATTCTGCATTGCCTTGGCGTGATAATAGAAGAAGACTGGACTGATGAATCCGCGCCATGGATAATAGAAGAAGCCCATCGCGCCGTTCATCATCGTCTCGTAGATCATCTGTTCGAGGTGATAGGGTTCGTAGGGGCCGTAGGTGCCTGGAGTCAGGACTGGGGCGATGATGCGCTGGCTTCTGTCGCTCTGGCAGTCGAAGTTGGCTTTGATCGAGTTGTGGACCCTGAGCTCCTCGCCACTGACATACAGACTCGGCTGGGGGCCTGCAACGAATTGCTTGTTGAGTTCCCACTTTTCAAAGCCCTGATAGCTTTTGGTCAAGGGCTGGCGGTTATAGTTGTAGATGGCGGGCATTTTTATGGAGGCCTGCCGGGCGCCCAGCGCCACGGCCTCCGTCAGGTCGCGGTTCAGTTCGACGCTGAGCATGTCAAGGAACTCCTCCCATGACTTGCCCGTCTTTTTCCAGCGTTCCTGGCAACGGGCGCAGTTCCGCATGCCCTGAAGCGCGGAGCCCCAGTGCTCAACGTCCCACTGGATAAAGGAGGGCTTGAACATGGCCACGGAGCGGGTGATTTTGGCCAGCTCGTTCTGATACTCCCTGCCACGGAAGGATGGACAGTAGTTGTGCTTCGGATTGTCGGTCTGGCACCAGACCTCCTCGCTTGGGTTGTTGGCATCACGGTATAGCTCCAGCAGGCCATTGAACCCAATGACAATCTTAATTCCTGTGCGATGCGCCTCTTCAACCGCCGCGATGTAATCAGGGTGGAAATGGTCATTTCCGCCACGCATGAAGATATAGGGGTAGATTTGCGCGCCCGAGAACCCCAGTTTGCGCAGGTTGTCCAGGTAGCCAGGCCATGCCTTGTCGCCGATTCCCATTCGGCTGAGGACGGTCAGCCCTCGGAAGCCCTGCGACACTTCAGGCATGGTCAGCACAACGATGTTCCGCTCCGTGATGAAGGATGGCTTGCCGTTGAGCGTCGCATAAAAGAACGCCTTGCCAGAGGTGTTCATCCCCTTGGGGGCCTGGAAAAAGAGCGGTTCGTGCTCCATCTGGTGCGCCAGCTGGCCGGGATTGCCTGGAAGGGCCTTTGTGAACCGCGTATAGGGCACGCCCTGCTTTTCAATCGCTTCTGTGGCGACGTCGGTGTTGCGGCAGAGAATCCCAGCGGGCAGTTCAACGACCATCTGCATTGGCGCCTTGGTGGCCTTTGGACGGAAGTCACGGAGCCCGAAGTAATTGGGGGCCGGAAGATTGTCCGCAATGTAAAAATCGCCGTGATAGGCTGGGCTCAGAACACAGCCGTCCGTATGCTTTTTCTCGGGGATTCCATCATAGACCGCTTCCGAAATGGAAGCGGGGTTTTCGGCTTTCAGCACCGCCAGTTCATCGCAGTAGAGGTTGCCGCCGTCCGGCACGACCCGCACCATCACAAATCGGGCATTGGCGTTGACCGCCAGTTCAAAAGGAAAGCAGAAGATGTTCTCGTCGTCTTCTTCGAGAAAGTATTGCCGTCTGAAGTCGCTCTGCTCTTTTTCGCCCGGTTCGAGTTTCATCATGGGCGGCGCGGCCTCATAGTATTGGACGCCGTCCCTGCTGACCAGCACGGCCAGTTTTTTCGGCGAGCGCTGGACTGGATTGATTCTGTTGCCGCAGTTAATGCGAATCACGACCTTGCCGACGGGCTCGACTTTCTCCAGGTCGATGAGCATGTCAATTCCGTTGAAGAGATCCACATTATTCCCGCTTCTGCGCCAGCCGACCGCATTGCTGTCAAAGCGCAGGACATCATCGCCGCGCAAGGTCAGCTTCCCATCCGTCAAGTCAAATCTATCGGTGTTGTTTTGCCCCATCGTCAAGCGAAAATTCGGAGCCACGGAAAAATCCACGGGCTTTCCGGCAGCCAGATTGATTTTTCCGGCCACCGCATTCTCCCAGCGACGGCGGTATTCGACTGTCGTTGGCGTCATGCGTGTCCAGGTGGTGTGCGGCACGTTCTTCGTGGCGACGTCAAAGGCGAAGTCCGCCACGCCATAGCTGGCCGCGCTGGCCGGAAGAAGGACGGAAAAGCACAAGGCACTGCCCGGCAAGGGCTTCCCTTGCTTGTATTGCAGGCAACTGGCGTCCTCAGTCACCTTGACAAGCGCGGAATAGACGCCATCCCCTGCCCGAAGGTCTCCGTTCGCGCCATCATCGCGTAGTTCGATAGGCAATCCAAAGGTGACAGGGGCCATGCTTGATTCAAGAAAAACCTGCAACGGCAGCGCGGAAGGCAGCATGCTGCCAGGCTCCGCATAGTATTCGACGCGGAAGGAGTCCCCCACCTTTACCACGGGCTTTTCCGCCGTGATGACGACTCCGCCAGTTGGAACCTCCACCGTGCGAATCGCTTTGACGTCATACCAGCCGCCAGGAGTGTCACCCTGCGGCCCGCGCAGAGTCAGTGCCAGCGTGAAATCCTTGTCGGGCAAGGGGAAAGTATTGACACCCTGAAACACGCAGCCACGCGGTGCCATAGGCGAATCGGCATTGCCAATCGACAGATAATGCAATGGATTTTCGCTGGCTCCTGCAACAAGTTGCAGATACTTCGCATCCTTGACTGGAATGGGGGTTTTGGCAATGCCTTGGTCCGCCTCTCCTGTCTCCCGCAGCCGCAACGCGTCAACCATCACCTCAGCACTGATATTTTCAAGCTGCCATAGAGCGTCCCCCTTGTCGAGAGCGACCTCAAATGCCGTAACGGATGCCATTACGCCTATAATGCAACCTAACATCAACCATAATCGTTTCATCATTTATGTTCTCCTTATCTTTATTGACAGAGGCTAAATAAACAGGGGAAACGCAAGAAAG